>NZ_DAMCLZ010000010.1:44993-114569 GCF_032109125.1 Chishuiella sp. | reverse complement strand
TAAGAATTAAGAATTAAGAATTAAGAATTAAGAATTAAGAATTAAGAATTAAGAATTAAGAAAATCTTATAGCTTATTATCTTGCTTCTTAAATTTAGCATAAAAACATAATCACTTAAGAACTTAATCTCATAAACACAAACATTAAAAAAAATGATAAAAAATGTAACCTTTTTTATATTTAATCGTCTAGTATAAAAATGATATTTAAGATGAAAAAAATAATAATTGTAGCTTTAGCAATATTCTCTTTACAATCATGTATTTCTGTTCGTGTAAATGCAGATGTAGATTCCAGAGCAAGTTTTTCTAATGCAGAAACACCAAATATTACAGCAGAAGGAACTTTTTTTGAAAATGGAGTAAAAGATTCTAAGTGGTCGAATTCAAATGGTTCTAATTGGACAAAAGCAAAATTTGAAAACGCAACAGGAACAACATATATCAAATTAAAAACAAAAAAATCTCTTAAGGTCGATTTTCGTTCTGTGATACATACAGAAGGAGATTTAGCTTTTGAAATTATTGATGCAAATAAAGTTGTTTTATATGCATCAAATGCAGATACAGAAGAAGGACGTTTTTCTGTTAATTTTCCAAAAGAAGGAGAATATCAAGTACGTTGGAAATCAACTTCTGCAACAGGAAATTATTTCTTAGAATGGAAAGAAAAGTAATTTTTTTTGAATTATCTTTAATTAACAATTTTTAGTATGTGAGTTATTTATTTTTATTCATGAATTTGCAATAGTGATTGAAGCGGCATCCTTTTTAGATTGGTCATTGAACGAAGTCGAAATGAATGACCAATCTAAAAAGATATAGCGAAAAGCACGTCCCGAAGGGATTGCCCAAAAAATAAATATAATTTTAAAAATGTAAGAAAAGTAATTGTTTACTAAATATGATTTAATTTTGCTAAATATTAAAATAACATATGGCATTATTAGATAATTTAACGTGGCGTTATGCTACTAAAAAATATGATTCAACTAAAGTAGTTAGTGAAGAAAACATAGATAAAATTGTAGAGGCAACACGATTAACTCCAACATCATCAGGTTTACAGCAGTTCAGAGTTTTGGTAATTAAAAATAAAGAGCTTCAAAATCAAATAGTACCAATTTCTTATGATCAACAAATTGTAGCAGATTGTTCTCATTTGTTGGTTTTTGTAGCTTGGGATTCTTATACAGAAAAAAGAATTGATGATATTTATGATTTCACAACAGATGAGCGTGAATTACCAAGAGGAAGATTTACATCTTATACAGATCGTTTAAAACAAATATTCTTTGCTCAAACAGAAGAAGAACATTTTGTACATACTTCAAAACAAGCATACATTGGTTTAGGGCTAGCAATTGCACAGGCTGCAGAACTAAATATTGATAGTACGCCAATGGAAGGTTTTGAAAACGATAAATTAGATGAATTATTGAACTTGAAAGAACAAGGTTTACGAAGTGTTCTTATGTTACCTTTAGGTTACAGAGATACAGAAGGAGATTGGTTAAGTTCAATGAAGAAAGTTCGAATTTCTACAGAAGATTTTGTAACTAAGATTTACGAATAAAATTGTAAAAAATAAAAAGAGAGTTGAAAATTTCAACTCTCTTTTTTATGTTTAATGAGATTATTTTATTAATCCAATTTCTCTTAATCGTTGAGTTAAGAATTCTCCAGCAGTAATATCTTCAAATTGTTTTGGATTTTCTTCTGTAACACAATTTTCTAAAACAGATAAGTCCATATCAGAAACAGGGTGCATAAAGAATGGAATAGAAAAACGAGAAGTTCCCCATAATTCTCTTTCAGGATTTACAACTTGGTGAATCGTAGATTTTAAACGATTGTTTGTGTGACGAGATAACATGTCACCAACATTAATTACTAATTCATCATCTTCTGCAATTGCATCGACCCAAGTTCCGTCATGTTTTTGTACTTGTAAACCACGACCTTGTGCGCCCATTAATAATGTAATTAGGTTAATATCACCATGAGCACCAGCACGAACAGCTTTTTTAGGTTCTTCTGTGATAGGAGGATAGTGGATTGCTCTTAAGATAGAGTTTCCATTTTCTACTTTATCATCAAAGTAAAATTCATCTAGACCTAGGAATAATGCTAAAGCACGTAGAACATAAATTCCTGTTTTTTCTAATTGTTTGTATGTTTCTTCACCATAAACATTAAAGTCAGGAACTTCTTTTACATTAATATTTTCAGGGTAATTGAATTTAGATTTATCTTCTTCATTAAGATATTGACCAAAATGCCAAAATTCTTTTAAATCTCCAACTGTGCTACCTTTTGCATGTTCGTTACCGAAAGCTGTGTAACCACGTTGTCCTCCAATTCCTTCTACAATATAATTTTGTTTTGTTTCTGTAGGTAAAGCATAAAATTCACGTACACTTTTGTATAGATTATCTACTAATTCGTCTGATAAAAAATGTCCTTTTAAAGCAACAAATCCGATTTCTTCATACGCTTTTCCAATTTCATTAACGAATTTTTGTTTTCTAGCAGGATCTTCAGATAAAAAATCTGCAAGATTAACTGATGGTATTCCAGTTTGTGACATTATAGTATGTTCTAAATATTTATTTGTTCGACAAAGGTATATAAACATTTTAAATGTGAATAATTTTGTTGATAACTTTTATTTAAAACTATTGTATGTATTATTTTTGGTATAAAAATCAATTAAGATTAAGTATAAAATATTGAAAATAAATAATTTATTTTAATTAAAATAAGAATAATTAATTGTTGTAAATAATAGATTTATTATATTAATTACTTTGTTTAATCAATTTAAACTATAGTTTGATAAAAATTCTTCCATTCATTACGAACGAAAGAATTTTTTTAATCTTCTTTAGAACCATCATCTGCCATTCTTACCATTTTGGGAGTAAATGTTGCAACAACATCAACAAGTTCTTGTTGAGCATCCATTACAGCATGAATATCTTTGTAAGCCATAGGTGCTTCATCTTTTCCAGCTCCAATTAATGTAATTCCAAAATCATTCAAATAATCATTAATTTTATTTTGAGATAAAGATTTTATAGCCTGTGTTCTGCTCATTTGTCGACCAGCACCATGCGATGCGGAATTTATTGCATTTTCTTCGCCTTTTCCTCTTACCAAGAAGCCTGGAGCAGTCATAGAACCAGGAATTATTCCCATAACATCTTTAGATGCAGGAGTAGCACCTTTTCTATGAACAATTACTTCCTCGTTATTGTAAATTTCTTTCCAAGCAAAATTATGATGGTTTTCAATTTTACCTAAAACTTCAGCACCCAAAGCATTTGTAATTTTTTGATGAATCACCTCATGACAAGCAGAAGCATATTCACCAGCTAAATTCATAGCAATCCAATATTCTTGACCTTCTTCAGAATTCAAATCCAAATAAGCTAAATTTTTGGCTTTGTAGGGTAACTTACAAATATCTTTAGCAATTTTTGTATAATGTCCAGCAATTGTAGCACCAAAACCTCTAGAACCAGAATGCGTAAGTAAAGCAAGGTATGTTCCTTTTTTGATATTTAATTTTGCATCATCTTCTTTAAATTCCATTAAACCAAATTCTACAAAATGATTTCCACCGCCAGAAGTTCCTAATTGTGACCAAGCTTTATCTTTTAAATTTTTAATAAAAGAATTTGTTTCAAATTTGTTGTCATCTAAAACTTTATGCTCAGATTTATATTGTCCATGAAAACCATGTCCGGCACCAAATTTTGTATTTTTCATTAAAACATCTTTTAAAACATTATGATGTTCTAAGTAATGAGAAGCTGGTAAATCAAAAATAGAAAGAGCCATTCTACAACCAATATCAACACCAACTCCATAAGGAATAATCGCATTTTTAGTTGCTAAGACACCACCTATTGGTAAACCATAACCTTGGTGAGCATCTGGCATTAATGCTCCACCAATTGTTATTGGTAATTGCATTGCAACTTTCATTTGTTCTAACGCACCATTTTCAATTTTTTCTGTACCATAAACTTCAAAATCTTTTGGATTTTCATTTAGTGGGATTATATTCTCATCTATATTAGGTAAATGTACTCCATTCACAAAAGCCTCAGCAAGAGTTTTAAATAATTTATCTTCTATAAAATCCTGTGGCGAAGACAATACTTGTGCATATTTATTTAGCATTTCTATTTTGGTAAAACCAGTTCTTTTTTTATTGATTTTAAGAGCAATTCCTAAAATCTCATTCTCTGGGTAACCTAAATCAATTAAATCATTTCCATTGATTGGTTTATTTGTATTATTCATATAGTTTAGTTCTTAAATTGATTAAAAATTTTTCATTCGTTTCATAGTTATCATTTATGGAATGAATGTTTTTTGGTAGTTTTCTTATCTCACTTTGTAAATCTTCAGAGATTTTTAAAACCTCATCATAGGAATATTTTCCATTTTTTATACGAAGTAATTCATCTCTATCCATTGTCCTTTTTACATTCAAATCACCAGTTAGTAATAACTCTTTCGCAACTCTCAGCAACCTTATTGTGTGCATCATATTCTTACTATCATAATCTTTACCGTGGTCTATATTTGTTGTATATCTATCTTCGTTTCTCAACTTCATCCAATCCCAATATTCTTTGTATTGCTTGCAGTAAGACGAATACTCATCTTTATTAAAAATTAAATAACAAATAGGCATTTCATTTTTCGGAATTTCACTTAAAAGAATATCGTTGCTATTTTCATCCTTTATTATTCCATTGTAGTTTAATTTTTCATTATAAAAGACAGAATACAAGTCTTTTGCATGGTGTATTTTACTTAAACCACAGAATTTTTCTTTATAATTTTTTTCTTCAAGCCAATTGTTCAACAGAATACTTTTACCATCATTTACAATAAAACAAAAATCCAAAACACTTCTTCGTTTTTTAGCCATAGGATTTAAGAATTTTTTATTTAAACCTTTTGCTTTTTTTATTTGGCTCAATGCGTATCCTATAAAAGTATTTTTAACCTCATCAGTAATAAAATTCTTATAGTTTAATTCTTTTAATAAAGGAGATTTGTAAAGAATAAACTCATCTGGAGTTGCCAATATTTCTAAACAAGCAGGATTATTTTTTAGTAATAATTCAAAGAATCGACCAATTTCATAATACACAATATCATTGCTCGTATTACTCACTTGTGTTTGATATTCTAATCCGTAATACAGTTCCTTTGGTAAATAAAACATACCTCGAATATCAGTATCCGATTTCTCTGTATCCAAATTATAAGCTTTACTTCCGCTTATACATTCAAAAAGGATAAGGTTTTTATTTTTTAGGTCTTCTATAGTTAGTTTCATTTTTTATTATTTATGTTTCATCAAAATATTGTAGATTTAAACTAATCAAATACTTAAGTTTAATGAAATATTCATTATTAATCTTCATGTTTTTATTCTCAAATATTCTCAACGCTCAGAAAGTATTTTCTGTAGAATATAGTAGTCAGGCTGATGTGAAAATTTATGTGGTTGATCATGAAAGTCAAGCAGATTTAAAAGTTTATAAAGTAAGTTATGCAAGCCAAGCAGGAAATAATGACGGAAATTGGTTTTTCACTGATTATGCATCACAAGCTAAAAAGAAAATCTATTTTGTATCTAATTCAAGTTCTGCTGATGTTAAAATTTTTTATGTCAATTATAGTAGTCAAGCAGGTTGGAGGAATAAAAATAAACAATACTTAATGCAGTAAAAAAGGGCATGTTTTGGGCAATCCCTACGGGTAGCGCTATTCATTACAATCTTTTTCTAAGGAAAAAGGATTTCCATTACTATCGCTATTGCATTTTTAGTTAGTTCAAGTGTTTTTCTCAGAAAAATGATTTTTTAATTCCATTTGTTTCATTATGTCATGTTGAGCATGTCGAAACATTTTTCCATAATATATAAAAATAACTAATTCTCATTTCTAATTGTATCTAGAAAAAAATCATTAATCAACTCTTTATCAAACTCTATTTTTGAAATTAATTCAGCTTTTGCTTTTAACTCAGTTTTTAACTCAGAAATCCAATTAAGTAATTCTTCATCTTTTACAATTAAGTAGCTTTCATCTACATTTGCTTTTATTTTTAAATAGTTTTCTATTTTATCTAGTAAAAAATTATCATCAATCAAGTGAGCCAATTTTTTAAATTCCATCGGAGGAATTGTTTCTTTTTCTATAACCCACTTTGCTGAAAGTACAGAACGTAATGCGTAGAACAAATGTTTTAATTTAAGTTCTTTGTTTCCTTCAATTTCAATTAATTTTCTTGTTGTAATTCCCAAATAGTGCATTGAAACTTTTCTTGGATTGAATTGAGATTTTACAATTGCTAATAAACTTTTTTCAAACTCTTTATTTGTAATATAATGAATAGGAGATTGTAAATACTCAACAATACTCGAGTTAGATTTTAGAATCAAACGTAATACTTTCTGAATATCCCAAGCTTTAAAATCTAATTCATCAACGATTTTAAAATCAATAAAATCATCAATAGGTTCTATTCTCAGATAATCACTTATTTTTCTTCTATAAATTAACCGAATATCATAATCACTATCGGTAGAAGGGAAGCCCCAAGCTCGACTTCCTGATTCAACGGCAAATAGAATTTCTATATTTTCGTCTTTTTCTATTTGCCTTAGTTTATTTAGTATTGTTGTTTTCATTGTTTCGTAAACATTGTTTTTAGTTCGTTTAATACATTCGAACCTCCAGAAATGCTGATTTCACCAACCTTATCTGCAATTTTTTCGATGTATTCCATTTCCTTCAACTTCCAAAGAATTTCATTTTCTTCCATTAATTTGGCAGTGTTCAATAAACTTCTTGTAGATGCTGTTTCTTCTCTTCGTGTAATAGAGTTAGCTTGAGCTGTTTTCTCAGCAATTAAAACACGATTCATTATTTCACGGATTTCTCCTGGTAAAATAATATCTTTCATTCCTGCATCTTTTAATTTTAAACCAATTGTCTCGAATTGTATTTCAAATTTCTTGATAATATAGTCTGTTACAGAATTTTTATCAGACATTAAATCGTCGAAAGTAACATTGCTAATGTATTCTCTCAATCCTAATTGTATAGCTTGATAAATCATTTTTACAAAATCTTTATCCGATTGATATGCTTTTAACAAATCAACGATTTGGTATTGTACCATAAAGTTGATACGTAATTGCACTTTATCTTTTGTTAAGATTTCTTGTCCTAATATTTCTATTGTTTGTGGACGTAAATCGTATGTAACAGCTGAAATTTTTGTCTCGTTGCTATAAAATAAATAATCTCCTGCTTTTAGGATAGTATTAAACTGATTGTCTTTGAATAATAATCCTTCGAAATATGGTGAAACAGAAATGGTACGAACAGCACTTACTTTTCTTAGTATTTCGATTTCTCTTTTATCTAAGTCTTTTATTTCTTCTGTTGAATCTAAATCGAATTTCTTTGTTGTTAATTGAACAGAGTTTTTCCATAACATAACATTTCTATTTACATACGATTGATGAAATTGTTTGTTTTTGTAAACAATTAATACTTCGTTATGTAAAACTTCAGTATAATTTACCATTGCGGCTAACTGTTCATTTTCTAGAAATAGAGAATGGTATTTTTCTTCAATTATTTCGTTGAAATTCAATTTTATAATTTCTTTATGAAATAGAATCCAGTAAGTACCAGTTGAATAAACTTTTGCTACTTCGTTGTTTTTTATTTTTACAGCAACTTCTTGCTTGTTGATTACTAATTTTTTCATTTTATATTTTTTAGGTTTTTACTTTATTTTTTTTAAAAAAAAGCTAATTAGGTTTCCTTTTTCAAAACGGAATCAGATTGTTTAATAAGCTTTTTTCAATAGTTGTTTTTCAAATCAATTATTCAAATTATTTTATTGAATAAGAAATTAGAAAATTAAAAATCAATCATCTTACAAAGAATCAGATTCAAGTTTTAAGCAAGTTTTTGTTCTCATTTTTCCTGATTTATCTTTAAGAAGATAAACCTTTCTATTTGAAAAGAAACTGCCTTAGCTTTTTGTTTCTAATTGGTGCCCGAAGGCGAAAAATACAGATTAAAAGTCTGTTTGTAATTACTCTACCGGACTGAGCTACTTCAATTTTAGTTGAAGGTAGGATTTGAACCTACGACACATTACACATTTTTGTAATACTCTAACCAACTGAGCTACTTCATTCGAAAATGAAGACAGGATTCGAACCTGTGACCTTTACATTATAGATTTATTACCAAGACTAGAATAGAAGTGATGAAACAATTTCTACTATGATGCTATACAGAAACATCTGTCGAGATAAATAAACCATTTGGTTGTTAAACCTTTGACAAAGTTGAGGTTGTTGGATGCAGAAGAATTGCGTAATAAAAATAATTTTTTAAATAAATTATAATTTACTTGTAATGAGTTGTTTAAAAGTTGAATTATTTACAAAATAATCTAATTCTATTTTTTTAACGCAGATAGATTACGTAGTTAATTCACAAATTTGTACTATTACATAAATAATTGAGCCATGGCAACTAATAAAATCGCATTAATTCGTTATCAAACTATTGATAAATGCCTACAAAATCATTTCAGAAAATGGACATTAGAAGATTTAATAGAAAAAGTTTCTGAAGCCTTGTACGAATATGAAGGAATAACAACTGGAATATCTAAGCGTACAATACAAGGAGATATACAAGTGATGCGAAGTGATAAATTAGGTTATAATGCACCAATTATTGTAAAAGAAAGAAAATATTATGAATACGAAGACAAAGACTATTCTATTCACAATTCGCCTATATCTACAGCTGATTTAGATAAGATGAAAGAAGTGATTTCTGTAATGAAACAATTGAATGGGTTTAATTATTTTGATGATATGAACGAGATAATTACTCGTTTGGAAAGTAACTTATCAAAACAAGATAGTAAACAACCTAGTTATATACAGTTCGAAGAAAATCCATTACTAAAAGGATTAGAACATTTGAATAGGTTGTATCAAGCAATTGTAAAAAAACAATCTCTGCTTATTTCTTATCAATCTTTTACGGATTTAAGTAAATCTAGAGAGCCAAAACAAGCTGTCTATTATCCTTATTTACTAAAAGAATATAGAAATAGATGGTTTTTATTAGCGAAAGCAAGAAAAGGTAAAATATTATATACGCTTGCTTTGGATAGAATTGTTGATTTTTATGAGTTAGCAAATGAACCTTTTGTTGATGAATCAGAAATAGATTTTGAACATTATTATGATAATGCACTTGGCGTAACTAAAACTGTAAAAGATAGAGAACAAAGAGTTGTTTTTCGTGTCAATAAAAAATTAGCACCTTATGTTGTTACTAAACCAATACATGCAACACAAAAAATAATTAACGAAGATGAAAAAGGGACAATTTTTTCTATAGAAGTTATTCATAATTTTGAATTAGAGCGAGAATTACTTGGTTTTGGAGAAGAATTGGAAGTTATCGCTCCAAAATTATTGAAAAGAAATATCAAAAGAAGATTAGAAAAAGCGTTGTTTTTTTATTTGAAAAAGAATTAACAGAAGCGTGTTTTTAATTTAATAGATTTTAAGAAGAAATCCCTCATTTTGAGTGAAATTCGAAAAGGATTTTGTATAGAGAAATAGGTAAGGATTTTAAATGTTTCGACATGCTCAACATGACATAATGAAGCAAATAAAATTAAAAATCATTTTAAAAGAAACCTAGTTTATAAATCTATTTGCAATAGCGATAGTAATGGAAATACTTTTTCCTTAGAAAAAGATTGCAATGGATAGCGTGGCCCGAAGGGATTGCCCTAATTATTTTAAGTATGTTAAAATAATTAAGAATGATTTTTTGATTATAATATGGTGTAAAATAATTGATTCAATCAATTTTATAAGGCATTTAGAAGATTTCATTAAAAATAATGGTTAAAATTTGAGATTTTGATTTAATCTTTATTCATAAAAATAGAAAACTTACTACATTTGTGGGCTATGAGTATTCGTATTAAAAAAGTACAATCAAAACATGATTTGGAGGCTTTCATAAAGTTTCCGATGGATCTATATAAGGATAATAAGAATTATGTTCCGCCTTTTATTAATGAGGAAAAGGAGACATTAGATGTTTCTAAAAATCCTGTTTTTAAAGACGCAGAAGCGCATTATTTTATTGCTGAAAAAGATAATAAAGTTGTAGGAAGAGTTGCAGCGATTATCAATTGGCAAGAGGTAAATAAACAACACAAAAAGAAAATGCGTTTTGGTTGGTTTGATATGATTGATGATATCGAAGTTACGAAAGCTTTATTGGCTAAAGTAGAAGCGATAGGTAAAGAAAATAATTTAGAATATATAGAAGGTCCTGTAGGTTTTTCTAACTTAGAAAAAGCAGGAATGTTAACTAAAGGATTTGATAAATTAGCTACAATGGTTGGTTTGTATAATGATCCATATTACCCTGAGCATTTAGAGAAATTAGGTTTCGAAAAAGCGAATGAATGGGTAGAGTTTGAGTTAGATGCACCAAATGAATTACCAGAAAAAGTTATAAAATTCAATAAAATAGTTAGAGAACGTTATAAACTTAGAGAATTAAAATTCACTAAAACTTCTGAAATAATTCCCTACGTAGAGGATATGTTCGATTTGTTGGATAAAACATATAGCGAATTAGATACTTATGTTCCAATTGCGGATTATCAGATAGAATATTATAAAAAGAAATATATACCATTTATCAATCCAGATTATGTAAACTGTATTGTTGATGAAAATAATAAAATGGTTTCGTTTGCGATAACAATGCCTTCTTATTCTAAAGCCATGCAAAAAGCGAAAGGAAAATTACTGCCTTTTGGTTGGTGGCATCTTTTACGCGCAAGTAAAAAGAATGATTCTGCTCAATTTTACTTAATTGGGATTGATCCAAAATACCAGGGAAAAGGAGTTACAGCTCTTATTTTTAATGCAATGTTTGATACATTCAAACGTAATGGAATTAAATTCCTTGAAACAAATCCAGAATTAGAAGACAACGAAAATATACAGGTTCTTTGGAAATCTTATGATCCTGTAAATCATAAAAGACGTAAAACATTTAAAAAACCTATTGTATAATGTTTGATATTCAACTTTTAGAAAAAAAATATTCAACTTTTAGACAAGAAGGTTTTGATGAAAAATGGTTGAATTATGATGGTTTATTACGTTATTTTTCTACAAAAAATACTGAAAAAGAACAAATAGGAACATCTTTTTTAGGTAATTCTATTTATAAATTGTCTTTTGGAACAGGAGAAAAAAGAATTTTAATTTGGTCGCAAATGCATGGAAACGAATCTTCGGGAACTCGTGCAATGTTTGATGTAATTAATTTCTTTGAACAAAATTCTGAAATTACACAAAACATTTTATCTCAATTAACAATTGATTTTATTCCGATGTTAAATCCTGATGGAGCAAACGTAAATACGAGAAGAAATGCAATTGGAATTGATATTAACAGAGATTTTTTAGCAAAAGAATCTACAGAGATTCATATATTATTAAAGCAAGTTGAAAAAGGTAATTACATTACATTATTCAACTTACACGATCAGCGTACAATTTTTAATGTTGGTACTACAGAAGAACCCGCAACATTATCTTTTTTAGCACCATCATATAATCTTGAAGAAGATGTGAATGATGTACGCGAAAAAACAATGGGAATTATTCAGGCTATTAATACCGATTTACAAAAAGTAATTCCAGGAAAAGTAGGTCGTTATACATCAGAATTTTACCCAATGTCTACTGGAGATAACTTCACTAAAATGGGTTATCCATGTGTATTGTTCGAAGCAGGTCATTATCCGAATGATTATCAGAGAAATGAAACAAGAAAATACAATGCTTTAGCAATTATTTCGGGTTTGTTTTCTGTGGCTACACAAAATGAATTTGCATTTGATGATTATTTATCAATTCCACAAAATGGACAACGTTTTTTAGATGTTATTTTACATAACGTACAAATACAAAATGGAGATAAATCTTCTCATGTTGATTTAGGGATTTATTTTGAGGATATTTACAATAATAAATCAAACAAAGTAGAACAAATCGCTAAAATTATAGAAATTGGGGATTTAAGAAAATTTGTAGGTCATTTGGAATTGGATGCCAATAATCAAATTTATAAAGCAGAAAATTCATTTTATCCAACGCTTAATCAAATAGCAACTTTTGAAGTTGGTTCAATAAAATTAATCAACGGACAAATAATAAATTAAACACATTAAGACAACTATAAAAACTAAATTTTACGATGAAAAAAATATATCTATTTACAATTTTTTTGGCATTCAGTTTCTCATTTTTTAATTGTGCTCAACAAAAAGTAGCTCATAATACAAAAGTTGTAGAAAACGGAAAAAATATCCTTATTGGTGAGTTTGATCGCAAAGCTTTAGAGGATCCAGAATTCAAAAAATGGTTCGATGAAGAATATAACTCTTACGAAATAGAACAAAATAAATTAACAGGGATTGAGAATTTAAAAGATTATTCAATAGAAATTTTCTTAGGAACTTGGTGTCCAGATTCTCGCCGAGAAGTTCCTCGTTTATTAAAAATATTAGATCAAGAGAAATTTCCAGCATCACAATTACATTTAATTGCTGTAAATCATAAAAAGAAAAGTAACAATGGAGAAGATGTAGGGAAAAATGTTTCTCATGTTCCGACAATAATTGTTTATGATAAAAATAAAAAAGAAGTAGGACGTATTGTAGAAAGTCCAGTTTCTGCATATTTAGAAGAAGATTTGGCACAAATTGTGAAAGGAACTCCACTGAAACCAAATTATTCAAATGATTAGAAAAAATTTAAAATATGTAATATTAGGTCTTTTCGCATTCTTTTTTGGAGTAATGTTGACTTATATTATAACAGATAAATTTAAGAAAGAAGATTCCAATGAACAATCATATGTAATTGCTTATCAGATTGATAAAATGAATAAAATGATTGTTGCAGAACAAATGTATTCTGATATGTACAATCATACGTCCAAAAAGTCTTTACCTGGTTTAGGAAGTATTTATTCATCGGATAAAAAAGTAACACTTTTGGTTAAAGCAAAGGCACAAGCAACGTATGATCTTAAACAAATGGATATAGAATTAGATTCTGTCAATAAAAAGATTATTATAAAATCTATTCCACCTGTAGAAATTAAAGTTTATCCAGATGTTAGTTTTTATGATATGGACCAAAGTGTTTTTAATCGATTTAGTAAAGACGATTTAAACGGAATCAAAAAACGTGCTGTTGCGCATGTCGAGAAAACAATCGATAAAACTCAACTAAAGCAAGAAGCACATAAGCAGTTAATTCAGAATCTTGGAGATTTATACTTCCTTGCAAAAACCTATGGTTGGCAAATAGAAGATAAAACAGAATATGCTCCAGAACTGAAAAAGATTTATTATTAATAGGATATAATCTAAAAATACATCAAAACCTCTCATTAACATTAATGAGAGGTTTTTTGTTATATGTCTAATAAATTTAATTTGGGCAATCCCTGCGGGTCGCGCTATCCCTTTCAATCTTTTTTTTGAGGAAAAAGGATTTCCAGTATTATCGCTATTGCATTTTCCTATTTCTCTAGAAGAAAAATTTCCTGAAAAATATCAAATAAATGTTATTATAGTAGAATCACATTTTTTTTTGTAGAAAAACATTGTATTTTCGCAACTTGATTTATGAAAGAGAAACTAAAAATCATATTATTATTTCCTTTGTTACTAATGTTCATTATGAATGCTAGTGGAATTAGTGTATGCATAGAACATTCTCAACATAATAAAGATCTTACTACAAAAGTAAAAGAAAGTAAAGATTCAGAAGAAGTTTCTTGGGATAATGAAGATATCTGTCATTGTTTGCTTCATATGCAAATGCATCAAGATTTTGTTCATCAAGATTTAACACTTATTCCTCCAATTACATTGAAAATTGAAAAAGAAATGCCTCAACCAAAGGCAATTATTTATCAATGTTTACTCGATTTTTTTAGTTCACGAGCTCCCCCGTTTATAATTATTACGTAGTATAATATTTTTTAAAGTATTGTACAAGGTAGATTATATCTAATCACCAATGATTTTTTATGGATTTTTATGTCAAAAGGCATAGAAAACCTCATTTATTAATATATGTCATTTATCTAAGATAAGTGCATGTATACTTTTATATTCAATGTACATCAATAATTATAAAATAAAAACAAATCAATCTTTTATTAAAAGATTGAAATATATTATTCCTATTATTTTTCCAAACTTTTTTTATGCACAAGAAGTACAAGAGGATTCTACAACTATAGCAATTCAGACAGTTGAGGTAGTAGGTAGAAAGTCTAAGAATTACACATCAGATTATTCTTTTGCAGCAACTAAAATAGCAATGAAGAATATTGATATTCCTATGACATTAAATACTGTTACCAAAGAATTAATGACAGATAGACAAGCATTTCAGTTAGGCGATGTAATGAAAAATGTAACAGGAGTTTCTCCGTCAAGTTATTATAATCAGTATAATATTAGAGGAATAAGTCAGAATGAAGAGGGACAGATAATTAATGGTTTAAGAACAAGACAGTATTATTTTTTGCAACCAATGACTGCAAATATAGATCGTGTCGAAGTTTTTAAAGGTCCAGCAAGTATTACGATGTCTAGTGTGGATCCAGGAGGAACTATAAATATGGTGACTAAAAAACCGCTAGTTGAGCCACGACATGAAGTGAGTTTCTCTGCTGGTAGTTTTGATACTTATAGAGCTACTACAGACATTACAGGTCCATTAAACAAAAGTAAAACATTATTGTTTCGTTTTAATGCAGCTTATCAAAAAGCAAAATCTTTTAGAGATTATGTAAATAATAGTGGAACCTTGATTTCTCCTTCGATTACATTCGCACCCAATGATAAAACATCGATTAATGTAGAGATGATTTATAATGATCTTCATGGTAATTTAGATAGAGGGCAACCGATATTTGGAGCAGCAGCAGGAAAAACAAATTTAAATAGTACATCTAGAAGTTTGAATTTAGGTTCTCCTGATGATTATTTTAAAACAAAAGAAATGATTCTTATGGGAACTCTTTCTCATAGATTTTCTAATAATTTTAGTTTTAATGCATCTTACATGAAGCAATATTGGAGAGAAAATCTTCAAGAACATCGAACAACCAATGCTTTTGTTCCTGACATTAACAATAATCCAGTTTCTAGTCTTGCTATGATGCAGTTTATTAGAAGAAAACAGAAATGGGAAGTAGATAATGTGAATGCTTATTTTAATTATAATTTTAAGGTAGGGGAAACAGAACATCAAACACTACTTGGATATGATAGTCAAATTTGGGAAAAAAGAAAAGGAGGGTTTCAAAATGCAGCAAGAGGTTTTGTATTAAAAGATGGTTCAGTAGCTTCCTCTTATAATCCTTCTAATTCAGATTTATATGAGTTTGTAGATTACAATGGAATTGTAATTCCAAAAGCAAATGTGACACCGTTTGATTTAACTCTTGGAGCAAAAAATTATGAAGGAGATGATTACTATAAATTGAATATAGAAACAGCTTTACCATCGGCTTTAACAGTTACTCATGCTGCATATATACAATATTTACTTACATGGAAGAAGTTTAAAATTTTATCTGGGATTAGACAAGAATGGTTCAAGGATATTACGAATTATAAACAAGAAAATGAAACATCATTTAATAATTCAAAAATGTTATATAGATTGGGAATAACTTATAGCCTTACTAATCATATAAATATTTATGGAACTTATTTAACAGGATATCAGCCACAATCTAATACTGTTACTTTAATGCCTAATACAGGTAATTTTACAGGAGCAGAATCTGCAGCTAAGTTTAAACCATTAACATCCGATTTGAAAGAATTTGGAATTAAAGGTAAGATTTTTAAAAATCTTTCATTTAGCATGGCTATTTATGAAATAAAACAAAAAAATATTATAGTTAATGCAAATAATCCTGCTGAACCAGATGAATTAATACAAAGAGGTGAAGATAGAAGTAGAGGATTTGAAGCTGAATTTACAGGATATATTTTTCCAGAATGGCATGTTTACGGTGGTTATAGTTATATAGATGCTATAATTTTAAAAGATACAGATGAATCACTTATAGGAAAACGAAAAGAGAATACATCCAAAAATTCTTTTAATATATGGACGCGCTACAATTTTACTAAAGTAAAGTCTCTTAAAAATTTTGGAGTTGGAATGGGAATGTTGTACCAAAGTTCAAAAGTACCATGGTTTACAAGAAGTTTTGAAGTTCCTGCTTATGCAACTTTGGATGCTGCATTATATTATGCACCATTAAAATCTAAGTTACAATTTGCTCTTAACATGAATAATCTTACGAATAAAACATATTGGACAGGTGCACAAAATTATTTAAGACTATTTCCAGGTGCACCAAGAAATTTTTTAATGACAGTTACTTATAAATTTTAGAATATGAGAGTTTTAAATCATATTATTACAAAAACAAGAAGAGACTTAATAAAAAGTAAACAAAATTTATTAATTATTATAACTCTATTACTATTCTGTACACTTAGCCTTGGTATTGGATTTATGAAATACAAAGAAAATAAAAGTCAAGTAGATGAATATAGAAAAGAAGTAAGGCAACAATGGGAAAATAGACCAGCGAAACATCCACACAGAATGGCTCATTATGGTTATTTAGTATTTAGAATGAGCCATCCAGTAAGTATTTTTGATAATGGCTTAGATAGTTACCTCGGTAATGTAATATTTCTAGAAGCTCATAAACAAAATACAGCCAATCTTTCAGAAGCTGGAAGTACTGGTGTTTTAGTTCGTTTTGGTTCATTTACAAGTGCTTTTATTTTACAGTGTATTGTTCCTTTAGTTATTTTATTTTTAGGTTTTGGATTAATCGTTCAAGAAAGAGAAAATGCAATATTAAAACTATTAAGTGTTCAAGGGGCTTCAGGGAGAGCCATTCTATGGGGGAAAATTATAGGTATTTGGCAATTTTCATTACTTTTTTTACTTCCTATTTTTCCCTTAATTGTGTTTGTTATATTATTTTCAGATTTTTCGATTTGGCAAGATAGTTTGTTAAGATTAGTATCTATTTTAGTTGCTTATGCTTTATATTATTTTTTTATTTGTTGTATAACGGTTACAATATCAGCAAGAAGCAAAAATTCTTCTTTTGCTTTAACAAGTTTAATTGGTTGTTGGCTGATGATGGTTATTTTTTTACCAAAAGGGATTCAGTTTATAGGTCAAAATATTTATCCAACTCCATCTCGTATTGCATTTGAAACAGAATTAGAAAAAGATATTTTACAAATAGGAGATAGCCATAATCCAGATGATCCTTATTTTAAAAATATTAAAGATTCTCTTTTATCTCATTATAAAGTAAGCGATGTAAATGAACTACCTATTAATTATAGTGGTTTTGTCATGAAAGAAGGAGAGCGAATAAGTTCCACTATTTACAATAAGCATCAAAATGCACTTCAACAAATGTATCATAAACAATTGTTGCTTGTAGATATATCGTCTTTTATTAATCCATTAATAGCAGTTAAAAATTTTTCTATGCTAGCATCAGGAACTGATTTTTTTGCCTACGAAGAATTTCAGAAACAAGCAGAAGAATATCGATACGTTCTTGCACAAAAAATGAATGACTTACAAATAGAACACATTAGTAATATAAAACCAGATAAAGGAGGTCCACCTGCAATTATTTCACAAGATAATTGGAAAAGTTTACCAGATTTTGATTATAAATATGCATCATTTACAAAAGGAATAACAGCAGAATGGATTCCAATTGTAGCAATTTTATTTTGGAGTGTATTCTGTATTGTAATAGTAGAAATAAGTAGTGAAAATTTAAAATTAGTTTAAGATGAAACAGTATTTAATTAAACAATTTTATCGAAATAAAGCTTATTTATTTGGATTATTATTCTTATTTCTAGTAGGATTAATGTCAATTTATACAGGAAAAAAATTCTTAGAAAAGAATGAAGATATTATTATTAAAAGTGAGCACTTTCAGAAGGAGAGTATAGAAAAAAATGTAAAGTATAATAAAGATGATTTAGGATTAATACTATACTATATAAAATTTAATTTTATTAATAACACGCCAAAATTAGCCGCTCTTTCTATTGGAATGAGAGATTTAAATCCTTCTATACATGGTGTAACAATACGAAACTTAGAAGAACAAAGATATGATTCAGATTTTTATAATCCAGCTAATGTAGCTACAGGAAATCTTGATTTTAGTTTTGTTTTGGTTCTTATTTTTCCACTAATTATTATCGCGTTTTGCTATAATATATTATCCGAAGAAGAGGAAAATGGAACATGGAAATTACTTTCTGTTCAAAGTGGTAATTTAGGAAAAATAATTGATTATAAGTTGTTTATTCGTTTTATATCGGTGAGTACTATTTATTTTACTCTATTATTGATTGCTACTTATTGGATAACAATACCTTTTACAGTTAATTATTTTTTATTTATTATTTCAGGTTGGTTATATATTGTTTTCTGGTTTATGCTATGCCGATGGATAATTTTATTTAGAAAAACATCTGCCCAAAATGCACTGATTCTTTTAATCGTTTGGATAGGAATAAATTTTATTGTATCAATGAGCTGTAATATGCTTATACAAAAAATTTATCCTACACAAGAATCATTAGAGGCTGTTATGGCCCAAAGAGAAGGATTTCATAGTAAATGGGATGAACCAAAACAACCTACAATGAATAAATTTTATAAGATTTATCCCCAGTTTAAAAAATATACAATAGATGAAAATGATTCTTTCACTTGGACTTGGTACTATGCAATGCAACAAATGGGAGATTTTGAAGCAACAAATTCTTCAAACAATTATATAGATAAAATCAATCAAAGGAATAAAGTAACTGAATATTTAGGTTATTTCTTTCCACCTATTCATACACAATTAATAGAAACACAATTCGCAGAAACGAATTTGCAGAATAATTTGGCTTACGGAAAAGCTCTTCAAGATTTTCATGAAGAAAAGCGATTATATTTTTATCCATATATTTTTTCTGGTCAAAATGCAGATGCTATAAATTGGGATAAACAAATCATAAAATCTTTTCAAGACAATCAAAAAATAAACTTAGTAAAAGTCTTTTTACCTTATTTATTAATCATCTTTTTATTACTTATTCTTTCGCAAAACAAATATAAAAAACTATGCTAAAAACAATTAATTTACATAAAAAGTACAATGATTTCATAGCTTTAGAATCATTAAATTTAGAAGTGAATAAAGGAGAAATTTTTGCTTTATTAGGACAAAATGGTGCAGGGAAAAGTACAACGATTAATATGTTATTGGGGTTAATAAAACCAACATCAGGCGATGCTTTTATTAATGATATTTCTGTTACCAAAAATCCACAAGAGATAAAAAAGCATTTGGCCTATATTCCAGAAACAGTTTTGCTTTATCCCAATTTAACAGGAATAGAAAATTTAGATTTTTTTTCTAAAATAGCTGGTTTTAATTATGATAAAGAAGAATTAGTTTCGTTTTTAAATAGAACAGGTTTACAAGAAATTGCTCATCATAAACCATTGGGAGGATATTCGAAAGGAATGCGTCAGAAAGTAGGAATAGCAATTGCTTTAGCAAAAGATGCAAAAGTACTTTTATTAGATGAACCTACAAGTGGTTTAGATCCTATTGCAACAGCAGATTTCACAGAATTGGTTCGTCAGTTCGGAAGAGAGGGAAGAACAGTTTTTATGGCAACACATGATATTTTTAATGCAGTAAGTGTGGCTACAAATATTGGAATTATGAAACAAGGTCAGTTAATTCAGAATTTACCATCAAAAACTTTTACTGCAGAAGAGCTACAAGAAATTTATTTAAAAACAATTTAATTCACTATAGTACTGAAAACCTATTCTTTTAGAGTAGGTTTTTAGATTTTAGAAATAGTTAAAAACAATTTATTTTTTTAGAATAAAACTTAAAGTGTTAATTTCGCCTAATATTTAAACAAAATGAATTGGCGTAGACTTTTACTTCCTTTTTCTGGTTTATATTGGATTGGTACTTCGGTCAGAAATATGTTATTTAACATAGGAATCAACCGTTCTGTGAAATTTGATATACCAATTATAAATGTCGGTAATCTATCTGTTGGTGGAACAGGTAAATCACCACATATTATGTACTTAATAGATTTATTGAAAGATCAAAAATTGGTAAGTACATTAAGTAGAGGATATGGTAGAAAAACAAAAGGTTTTTTAATAGCTAATTATTCTACAAAAGTTTTTGATATTGGTGATGAACCAATGCAATTTTTTCAACGTTTCAAGAATAAAATTTTAATTGCCGTTTGTGAAGATAGAGTTTTTGGAGCTCAAAAATTAATAAAACATTATAATGCAGAGACTATTTTGTTGGATGATGCTTATCAACATCGATCAATAAAACCTGGTCTTAATATTATGTTGACAGATTACAATAATTTATATTACAAAGATTTTCTTTTGCCTGCAGGTAATTTACGTGAGAGTAGAAGTGGAGTGAATAGAGCTGATATAGTTATTGTAACTAAATGTCCAGATAGTATTCCTGCAGAAAAATATAATGAGATAAATAAAAAAATAAAATTAAAATCTCATCAGCAATTATTTTTCTCAAAAGTTATTTATGATAATAAGCTAATTGGAAAATTAGATCAGATAGAAAAATCAAGTTGGAGAAATTTGAATATAGTACTTGTTACAGGTATTGCAAATTCATCCAATTTAGTAGACTTTGTGAAAGAAAATTTTGCAAATGTTTTACATTTAGAGTATTCCGATCATCATAATTTTGATCAATCGGAAATAGAGTATATTTACAAACGATACGAAGATACAGAAGGTAGAAAATTATTCAATAAAATTATTCTTACAACTGAGAAAGATTTTATGAGACTAAATGAAGAATCGTTCTTAAAAGATGATTTGTACTACATTCCAATCAGTATCGAATTTAATGATAAAGATAAATTTAATCAAACTATTTTAGAGTATGTTGGACAGAATTAATGAGGCTGCAAAGTATATCAATAATTTGTTACCAGATCAACCAGAATTTGTAATTGTTTTAGGTTCTGGTTTAGGAAAATTAGAAGATGAAGTAGAAAACAAACTTGTTATAAGTTATAAAGATATTCCAAACTTTCCACAAGTAACTGTAGAAGGGCACAAAGGTCATTTAGTATACGGAACTATTTTAGGTAAAAAAGTTCTTATGATGGCTGGTCGTTTTCATTACTACGAAGGTTATTCTATGGAAGAAGTTACTTTCCCTATGAGAGTTTTTAACGGATTAGGAATCAAAAAAGTAATTTTATCTAATGCATCAGGAGGTGTAAATCCTAGCTTCAATGTAGGAGATATTATGTTGGTGAGAGATCATATCAATATGATGCCAGAACATCCATTAAGAGGAAAAAATATTGACGAATTAGGACCTCGTTTTGTTGATATGTCAAAAGCGTATGACAAAGAAATGTTGAACCAAGCTATTGATTTTGCTCAAGCGAATGATATATTAGTTCATCAAGGTGTTTATGTAAGTTTACAAGGACCAACATTCGAAACGCCATCAGAATATGGATTAGTTCGTTTTATTGGTGGTGATGCAGTTGGTATGAGTACAGTACCAGAAGTTATTGTAGCAAGACACATGGATATGAGAGTATTTTGTTTATCAATTATTACAGATTTAGGAGGACCAGAAATTTCTTTTGATGTTTCTCACGAAGATGTATTAAATGCTGCAAATAGCGCAATGCCTAATGTAATTAGAGTTGTAAAAAATGTTTTAGAAAATTGCTAATTTTTTAAACTTCAATTCATATAAAAAGCCAACTATTTTTAGTTGGCTTTTATTTTTTACAAGAATTATATTTATTTTTTATTAATAGTTGGGCAATCCCTTCGGTCGCGCTATCCATTACAATCTTTTTTGATTAATTGCATCGTTAATTTGAAATTTAATCAATCAAAAAAGGATTTTCATTACTATCGCTATTGCAAATACCAAATACTTATTTTTATTAAATAGAATTTTATAAACACTTTGTTTTATTTCAATATAATTCGTTCTCCTTGTTTAGGGAAAATATAATTGATAGAATATGGATTATTGCTTAACAATTCATCTTTTATTTTTTGCTCATAATCTCCTTTAGGTTTTATATGAGTAACAATAATTGTAATTTTTTTTAGATTCTTTTCACCAACCAATTGAGCTAATTTTCCCATTTCTTCATTCATTAACTGAGGAGTTAAATGTCCAAATAAGAATTTTTCTGATTGCGAGTTAGGAAATGAAACTTCAAGCATCAATGTTTTTAATTTCCCAGATTTTATTTTAGGAGCAACTTCAGTCCATATTTTGCTCAACTTATCCGATTTTTCAACTCGATCAGCTCCTGTATCACCAAAGTAAAGAACAGCATTTTTATTGTTCTCAATTAGTATAGCTGAACTTTTTAGAGGATTAACATGGCTTAATTCGTAAACTGTTCCAGTTAAATTTGTATTTTGTATAGGAAAAGTTTCTGCTATTTTTGCATAGTTATATTGGTATTTATTCAAGATAGGACTTTCACCTTCATTACCAAAATTTGCCCAAGCAGTATTTGTAAAGTATTTATTTTTTAATACATCGATTGTTTCTGTTATTGCATAAATTGGTTTCTGAGAATCCTCTGGAGAATTGATTACCATTCCAGCCAAATGATCCATATGACCATGAGAAATAAAATATCCTTTAATATTTTCTTTCAAAACATTTTCTAATGTTTTATCCTTGAATGTACCTTTTTCAATAGCTTTGTTTATTCCACTATAAATTGTTCCAGCATCTAATGCTAAGTAATTGTTTGTATTTTCTTCGGCGATAAGGTATGAAGAAAGGTTACTTTCATTACTTCCTCCATAAACGCCCAATGGAATAATTTCTAAATTCTGAGCAAAAGAGGCTATAGAAAGCCCAAAACATATATTGAATAAGTATTTTTTCATGTGTATAAATTTTTACAAAAATACAATTGATTTACTTTTTTAAGGACAATTATGTTACTTCTTTCTAAAATCTTTATTAATTTCACGAAGATATAATTAACACATAGAGATCACTTCGGATGAATTTAAATTTAACAAGAAAGAAAAAATTAAAAAATTACGCTCTACAATTACTTACAAACAAAGCAACTTACGCACTTGCGCTTGCCATGTTTTCTACAAATGTTGAAGCTCAAAAAAAACCTTTAGATTTAACTGTTTTTGATGAATGGCAAGCAATTGGGATGAAAGAATTGTCTAATAATGGCAATTGGGTTGCTTACCAAGTTGATGCACAGGAAAGTGATAATTCATTAAATTTTTATGGATTAAAAACAGATAAAAATTTTAATTTCCACCGAGGAGAGCAAGGAACATTTACTTCGGATTCTAAATTTGCTATTTTCAAAATTAGACCATTCTACAAAGATTTAAAATTAGTTAGAATTAAAAAGAAGAAAGAGAATGAAATTGCAAAAGATTCTATTGGTATTTTAAATCTTACAACAAATAAAGTTGAAAAATTACCAAATATTAAGTCATTCAAAGTACCTAAAAAGGGAGGCTCTTTTTTAGCTTATTTACTAGAAAAAGAAGAAGTTAAAAAAGATAAATCTGATACAACTAAAATAGCACAAAAATCTTCATCTAAAGGGAAAAAAGATAAAAAAGATAAACCTTTGGAATTGGTTTTAAGAAATTTGATTTCTGGTCAAAAAAAATCATTTAAAAATGTAATGAATTATGAGTTTAGTGAAAATGGGAAACAATTAATTTTCTCAACTAAACCAGAGAAAAAAGATTCATTAGATAAGACTAAATATGGTGTTTTTATAGTTAATACATCCAATTTTATTCAAAAACAATTAGTTGATACGATAGGAGAGTTCAAACAATTTGCATTTGATGATTCTGCGAATAAATTAGCTTTTGTAGGTTCTACAGATGACGAGAAAAAGGAAAATAAAAATTATTTTTTATATTATTCAGCAATCCCGTCTCAACAAGATGTGAAAAAAACTGATCTTGTAGGATTGAGAAAAGATTGGTTTGTATCTGAAAATGAACAACCGAAATTTAGTAAAAATGAAAATTTCTTATTTTTTGGAACGGCTCCAAAACTTGCAGAAAAAGATACTACATTGATTGCAGATGATCATGCTAAGGTTGATATCTGGACTTATAAAGATGATTTTATTCAACCTCAGCAATTGAAGAATGTTGAGAGAGAAAACAAAAGATCTTATTTAGCTGTTTTGGATTTAAAATCTCAAAAATTTACTCAGTTAGCAAATTTTGATATGAATGTTGTGAAAATTCTTAATGAGGGTGATTCTGATTATGCTTTAGGAATTTCTGATAATTTATATAGACTTTCTTCTACATGGGACGCAACAAGAAGAAAAGATTATTACATTATTAATATAAAAACAGGAGAAAGACAACTTTTAGTTAAAGGACTTGCTGGCGATGTAGAAACTTCACCTAATGGTAAATATATTGTTTATTTTAACGAAGAAACTGCTTTGTGGTCAAGCTATAATATATTGACTAAAGAAACCAAAGTTTTAAATAAAAAGTTGAAAGTCAAATTTTATGATGAAGAAAATGATTCTCCAACATTAGCTTCAGCTTATGGAATTGCTTATTTTACTGATAACGATAATACTGTTTTAATCAAAGATCGCTACGATATTTGGGAGTTTGATTTAGAAGGAAACAACAAACCTGAAAATGTAACAAATGGTTTTGGTAGAAAAAACAAAATAACATTTAGTCTTAAACAACAGAATGAAGATATAAAAACATTGAACAGAGAAATTCCAATTTTCTTGGGAGCATTTAATAACCAAAATAAACAATCAGGAATTTATAAAACAATTATAGCAAAGTCTAAAAATCCTGAATATGTTATAATGTCTGATACTTGGGGAACTCAGAATTCAGCAAAAGCATTAAATGCAGATGAATATATCTATACAAAAGAATCTTTTCAAAATTCACCTGATGTTTATGTAACAACTAATTTTGTAGATGAGAAGAAGATTTCATCAATCAATCCACAACAAAAAGAGTATTCTTGGGGAAAAGGAGAATTAGTAAATTGGAAAACTTATTCTGGAAAAGATGCGACAGGAGTTGTATATAAACCAGAAAATTTTGATCCAAATAAAAAGTACCCAGTTATTGTTTATTTTTATGAAAAATTATCCGATAATTTAAATCGTTATCAAGCTCCAGCACCAACACCATCTCGTATTAATCATACATTTTTTGTAAGTAATGATTATATCGTTTTTACTCCAGATATTTCTTATACAATTGGTCATCCAGGTAAATCTGCTGAAGATTATATTAACTCAGGAGTAGATGCTTTGAAGAAAAATTCTTGGATTAATGGTAAAAAAATTGCAATACAAGGACAAAGTTGGGGAGGATATCAAGTAGCACATTTAATTACTGCAACAAATATGTATGCTGCAGCATGGACAGGAGCTCCTGTTGTTAATATGACTTCGGCTTATGGTGGTATTCGTTGGGGAACAGGAATGAGTAGACAATTCCAATACGAACAAACACAAAGTAGAATAGGAAAAACATTATGGGATGCTCCAGAATTATACATCGAAAATTCACCATTGTTCAATATGCCAAAGGTCGAAACACCAGTTGTTATAATGCATAATGATGAAGACGGAGCTGTTCCTTGGTATCAAGGAATTGAAATGTTTATGGCATTGAGACGTTTAGGTAAACCAGCTTGGTTATTAAATTATAATGGAGATGATCATAATTTGAAAAACAGAGCAAATAAAAATGATATACAAAGACGTCAACAACAATTTTTTGATCATTTTTTAAAGGATAAACCTGCTCCTAAATGGATGAAAGAAGGTGTTCCTGCAACAATGAAAGGAATTGATTGGGGATTTGATTTAGAAAAATAAAAATTTTTAATTATGGATTTGGATAATCGGCAAATAGTTTACATTCATGGTCTTTATAGCTCAAAGAATTCTAAAAAATTTAGAGCAATAACCAAAAATTTTCCTACAGCAATTTGTGTTGAATGGAAAGTTGAAGATAATATATTTGAGATTATCCAAAATTCATATAATTTATTAAAAGGTGAGATAAAAAATCTTGTTTTAATAGGAAGTTCTACTGGTGGAAATTTTGCATGGCAATTACAAAAAAAACTATTGGAAAACGGAAAATCAAGCCAACTTATTCTATTGAATCCTTTAATAGATATTACTTTCAAATTCTTAGATGATTTTCCATCTCAATTAAACTCATATTTAGTCCCTATGAATATTTTTGTAAATACAAAAGTGTTTTTGGGAATGAAAGATAAGGTTTTAGATGCCTATAAATTAAAAAAGTTCTTTGAAATTCAACAGAAATCTTTTATAAATCAAATAGATATTATAGAGGTTGAAGATAATCATCGATTTGATAATTTTGAATCTTTACTATTATTGATATAGTTTTTCAAATTCAATAATTATTTTTTTTCAAAGAAATACACGAAATTTGTAATCTTATTCATAAGATTATGACAAAACCACAAAGAATATTTGATTTACCTAGTTTTCAAGAAAAAAATACTCCAGGGATAAATATATTTAATTTTAAGGAGAATAATAAATGGATAGGTATTTCTACAACAGATTTCATACAACGGGTAAATAATATTTCTAAAGGTTTAATTGCTTATGGTATTAAACCAAATGATAAAGTAGCTTTAATCAGTGAAAATAGATTAGAATGGAATCTAATTGATTTTGCAATACAGCAAGTAGGTGCTGTAGTTGTAGCTATTTATCCTAATATTTCTGATAACGATTATGAATTTATTCTTAATGATGCTGAGGTAAAACTTTGTTTTGTTAGTAATGATTTTCTTTATCAACGTTTATTAGGAATTAATAATAAATTGAATACCGTAGAGAAGGTTTATACGTTTAATACATATTCTCATATTCCGAATTGGGTAGAATTAATCTCTAAAGGTTTAGATATTTCTGATGAAATTCTACAACAAATTAAAGATAATGTAAAAACAACAGATCTTGCAACTTTAATTTATACTTCAGGAACAACAGGAAATCCAAAAGGAGTAATGCTTACACACGAGAATATGTTAGCAGATGTATTTAGTTCAGAATATTCTTTTCCTGTTCAGGCAAGAGATAGAGCATTGTCCTTTCTACCTGCTTGTCATGCTTACGAAAGAGTTTTTCATTATGTATATATCTTGATGGGATTACCTATTTATTTTGCACAATCTATGGATACTATAGGTATGGATATGAAGGAAATAAAACCTCAAATATTTTCTGCTGTTCCTCGTGTTTTAGAAAAAGTATATGATAGAATAATGTCTAAGGGGGATGAACTAAAAGGTATAAAAAGAAAATTATTTTATTGGGCAATTTCTTTAGGTGAAAATTATGATTTAGATCAAACAAAATTATCTACTTGGTATAAAATACAATTATCTATTGCTAGAAAGTTAATTTTTTCGAAGTGGAAAGATGCGATGGGAGGACAGGTAAAAGGAATTGCTTCTGGTAGTGCAACTTTACAAAAACGATTGTTAAAATTGTATTTAGCCGCTGGAATTCCAATTTATGAAGGATATGGATTAACTGAAGCTGGACCATGTATTTCTGTGAATTGTATTAAAAGAGGAATGAATATCGGTTCTGTAGGCATCCCATTAGTTGGTATTGAAGTTAAATTAGCCGAGGATGGAGAGATTTTAGCTAAAGGAAAAAACATAATGAAAGGTTATTATAAAAATCCCGAAGCAACTGCAGAAGTTCTTAAAGATGGTTGGTTACATACAGGCGATATTGGAGAATGGGTTGATAATAAATTTCTTAAAATTATTGATCGCAAAAAAGAAATGTTTAAAACATCAGGAGGTAAATATATTGTTCCTCAGCAAATTGAAAAAACAATTTCAGAATCTGATTTAATTGAACAAATCATGGTTGTTGGTGAAGGTAGAAAATTCCCTTCGGCACTAATAATTCCTTCTTATGATAATTGCTTAGATTGGGCAAAAAATAATGAATCTTCAATAGTAAATTTACCAAAAGAAGAATTTTTAATTCATCCTAAGGTAAAAGATTTAATTGAAATTGAATTGAATAGATTGAACGTAAATTTCGGGAATTGGGAAAAAATAAAGAAATTTGCAATTCTACCAAATGAATTTACAATAGAAACAGGAGAATTAACTCCAACTCTTAAAATGAAAAGGAAAATCATTTTAGAAAAATATAAACAACAAATCGAAGATATTTATAATTAATTGTAATCCCTCATTTTTTAATAAATGAGGGAATTATATTATTATTACAATTTTTAAAATAACTTTTAGTTATCTACCATAAATCATATAAATTAATAATGCATCCTAATAGTTCACTTCGACTTTTTGATTTAGCAAAAAGACAATTAGAAATTTATCCAGATTTACCAATGTTTGTTTCAAAAACTAATGGTGAATGGCAAGGAATTACAACCAAAGTTTTTTTAGATCATGTCAATGAAATATCTAAAGGATTAATAGCTTGTGGAGTAAAAGCTGGAGATAAAGTCGCATTAATTTCAGAAAATCGTGTTGAATGGAATATGATCGATTTTGCTGTACAGCAAATAGGAGGTGTAATGGTAGCCATCTATCCTAATATTTCAGATAACGATTATCAATATATTTTTAATGATGCATCTATAAAATTATGTTTTGTAAGTAATATAGATTTATATACCCGTTTGGATGCCTTAAGAGATAAGCTTCCAACATTAGAATATTTATTTTCTATTAACAAGTATGATAATGTTCAAAATTGGCAAATTTTAATTGATAGAGGACAGTCTATATCTCAAACAAAAATCGATGAGTGTTCAGCTAAAGTGACTAACGAAGATTTAGCGATGCTTATCTATACTTCAGGAACAACAGGAAATCCAAAAGGAGTTATGTTGACTCATAAAAATGTGATAAGTGATGTTGTTGCTTGTGAATATTCTACGCCATTAGAACCTTATCACAGAGCATTAACTTTTTTACCAGCTTGTCATGCCTACGAAAGAACATTACAGTATTTGTATATTTATATGGGACTTTCTATATATTTTGCAGAATCTACAGATAAAATAGGCGAGAATTTAAAAGAGATTAAGCCTCATATTATGACGGCTGTTCCTCGAGTGATTGAGAAAGTGTACGAGAAAATTATGGAAAAAGGTTCTCATTTATCAGGATTTAAAAATAAACTTTTTCATTGGGCTGTAAGAATAGGCGAGCAATATGATTTGGATGAAAATAAATTATCATTCATTTATAAATTAAAATTAGCCGTTGCTCGTAAATTAATTCTACAGCGTTGGTATGAAGGTTTAGGAGGAGAATTAATAGCAATTGTAACAGGTAGTGCAGGAATTCAAGAGAAAATAGTTAGAACTTTTTTAGCTGCCGAAATACCAATTTACGAAGGTTATGGATTAACAGAAGCTTCACCAGTTGTTGCAGTTAATTGTTTCAAAAGAGGTAAGAAAATAGGAACAGTTGGGCCACCACTGAATGGAGTTGAGGTAAAACTTGCAGATGATGGAGAAATATTAGTTCATGGTGATATTGTAATGAAAGGATATTATAATAATCCAGAAGCAACAGCTGAGGTTTTAAAAAATGGTTGGTTATATACTGGTGATATTGGAGAATGGATTGATGGTAAGTATTTAAAAATTATCGATCGTAAAAAAGAAATGTTTAAAACTTCTGGTGGTAAATATGTTGTTCCTCAGCAAATAGAAAATAAAATGATGGAATCCCCATTTATTTCTCAATTCATAGTTGTTGGTGAAGGTGAAAAATTTCCAGGTGCATTTGTAGTTCCAAATTATCAGAATTTACTAAAATGGTCAAAAGATAATAATAAAGGAATTGATGGGTTATCATTTGAAGAATTTCAAAAAAACAATTTAGTGAAAGAAAAAATTGAAGATGAAATTAATAGAATAAATATAAATTTTGGACATTGGGAGCAAATTAAAAAAATTGCAATTATTCCTACAGAATTATCAATAGAATCAGGAGAATTAACTCCAACACTGAAATATAAACGCAAAGTTATTTTAGAAAAATATAAAAAACAATATCAAGAAATTTACGGATAATATTATCATATTTATAGCTTATTGTTGTAAAATAATAAATCTATTCTGTTCTTATTAAAATAATCAACATTTATATAAATAAATTGTAAAATCATTTATAAGTTTGACGTTATAATATAATAATTACTTAGAATGAATTCGAATTTATCATATTCAAGTGGTGCATCTAATTATCCTCTTCTTGGAGAAACTATAGGTGAGAATTTGAAAAATACTGTTGCTAAATTTCCTCAAAGAGAAGCTTTAGTTTGTGTAGAGCAAAATTATAGAGTAACTTATACAGAGTTTTATCATCAAACAGGAATGGTTGCAAAATCTCTTTTGTCAATTGGTCTTAAAAAAGGTGATAGAGTAGGTATTTGGGCACCAAATAGAGCTGAATGGGTACTTTTGCAATATGCTACCGCTCGTGTAGGAATTATTTTAGTTAATCTAAATCCAGCTTATAGAGAAAGTGAATTAGAATTTGTTTTACAACAAGCAGAAATATCAGCAGTTTTTGCTTCGCTTCAATTTAAAACTAGCGAATATAAAAAAATGTTGAATAATGTAAAACCAAATTCAAAAACATTAGAACATGTTATTATTTTTGAAGAAGATTGGGATAATTTTTTACAATTAGGAGATGATATAACAACTTCAGAATTACAACAAGTAGAGCAATCAATACAGTTTGATGACGCAGTTAATATTCAATATACTTCTGGAACAACAGGTTTTCCTAAAGGAGTAACTTTAACTCATCATAATTTATTGAATAATGGCTTCTTTATAGGTATTAGACTTAATTATTCAAGTAAAGATAGAGTATGTATTCCTGTTCCATTTTATCACTGTTTTGGAATGGTAATAGGAAATTTAGCATGTACATCTCATGGTGCTTGTATGGTTATTCCTTCCTCTAGTTTTGATCCTTCATTAACTTTAAATGCAGTTGAAACAGAAAAATGCACTTCTTTATACGGTGTTCCTACAATGTTCATCGCTGAATTAGACTTACCCAATTTTGATCGTTTTGATTTATCTTCTTTAAGAACAGGTGTAATGGCAGGATCTCCTTGTCCGATTGAAATCATGAAAAAAGTTCAATCAAAAATGAATATGACTGAAGTTTCTATCTGTTATGGAATGACAGAAACATCTCCTGTTTCTACACAAACAATTATTGGAACTCCTTTAGATAAACAAGTGTCAACTGTAGGAACTGTTCAAGATCATCTTGAATTAAAAATTATTGATCCTGTTACGGGAGACATTGTACCGAGAGGAATTGCAGGGGAGTTTTGTACTAGAGGATATTCTGTTATGCAAAAATATTGGAATAATCCTGAAGCAACAGCTAAGGTTATTGATGAAAATAATTGGTTGCATTCTGGTGATTTAGCAACTATGGATTCTGAAGGGTATATTAATATAACAGGAAGAATTAAAGATATTATAATTCGTGGAGGAGAAAATATCTCTCCAAAAGAAATTGAAGATTTTTTATATAAAAATGAATCAATTTCTGATGTTCAAGTTATAGGTGTTCCAAGTATAAAATTTGGAGAAGAAGTTATGGCTTGGGTAAAAACAAAAGATGGTGTTTCTATAACAGAAGATGATTTAAAAGAATATTGCTTATCTATTGCGCATTTTAAAAGACCAAAATATTGGAAATTTGTTAGTGAATTTCCGATGACTATTTCTGGTAAAGTAAGAAAAGTGGAGATGAGAGAAATATCAATTAAAGAATTAGGCTTAGAAATTGCACAGAAAGTAAAAACATCCTAATCTTATTAAATATTTTAGATAAAAAAACGATTCAATAAATTATAAAAAGTATCTTTGAATCTATTTTAATTAAACTTAATAAAGCAATCTAACTAATGTCAAATATATTATTAATTGAAGACGAACAGGCAATACGTAACGTCTTAAAAAGCATTTTAATGGACGAAAATCCAAAGTGGAATGTTGATGAGGCAGAAAATGGATTAGTAGGTCTTGAAAAAATAAAAGAAAAAGAATACGATCTTATTATAAGTGATATAAAAATGCCTAAAAAAGACGGAATGGAAGTTTTGTCTGAAGCAATGGCATATAATCCTGATTTAACAATCGTTATGATTACTGGTCATGGTGATGTTGATTTAGCTGTTGATGCAATAAAAAAAGGAGCTTATGATTTTATTTCTAAGCCACCAGATTTAAATAAGTTATTAACTACGGTAAGAAATGCATTAGATAGAAAGTCTTTAATATCTTCAAACAAAGAATTAAAAAGCGAAAATAAAGCTCTAAAAAATAAAGTAGCTAAAAAATATGAAATGATTGGTGAATCTGAAGGGATTTCACAAGTTAAAGACATTATAGATAAAGTTGCTGATACTGATGCAAGAGTTTTAATTCTTGGTCCAAATGGAACAGGAAAAGAACTTGTAGCTCATCATTTACACGAAAAAAGTTCTCGTAATGTGAAACCTTTGGTAGAAGTTAACTGTGCTGCAATTCCGGCTGAATTGATAGAAAGTGAATTATTTGGGCATGTGAAAGGGTCTTTTACAGGAGCTGTGAAAGATAAACAAGGTAAGTTTGAATTAGCTAATGAAGGAACTATTTTCTTAGATGAAATTGGAGATATGAGCCTTTCTGCTCAAGCTAAAGTTTTACGTGCTTTACAAGAAGGAAAAGTTTCACCAGTTGGATCAGAAAAAGAAATTGATGTTAATGTTCGAGTTATTGCTGCTACAAATAAAGATTTAAGAACAGAAATAAATGAAGGTAGATTTCGTGAGGATTTGTATCATCGTTTAGCTGTAATTATTATTAATGTACCTGGATTGAATGATAGAAGAGATGATATTCCAGCTTTAGTGGAGCATTTTGTTTCAGAAAATTCTATTAATAAATCTTTTGATAAATCAGCTTATGAAGCATTAAAAGAATTAGATTGGACTGGAAATATTCGTGAATTAAGAAATGTTGTAGAACGTCTTCTTATTTTGGGAGATAATCCTGTTACTAAAAAAGATGTAGATCAGTTTGTGAAAAAATAAAACTAAGTCTTAAAATGAGAAACTTATATATATTGTTTATTACGGTTGCTTTATTTTCATGCAAAACTAAAAACGAAGTAGTTGATAAGAGCTCGGATGTTCTTTCTCATGAAGATGTAGTTTCATTAGAAAAAACATCATTATTTTCTAATGAAGCACTTGTCTATGAAGGGACTTTTGAAGGAAAATATTTTGGAGATAAAGTTGTTTTGAAATTAGCAGATACAAAATTTACAATAGACTATAAAAATAAGACTTATGATGGTGATTTATTTAAAAAAGAAGATGGTTCTTTAATGGAGATTGATGCTAAAAAGAAATTGCCATTTCAATTTTTTCGTTGGTCAGATAATACCGAAATAATGATTCTAAATGAAGATGGAACAGCAGATGAGAATGGAGAAAATTATTTAACAAGAATTTCTAACTAAATACAAAATGAAATATAATATAAGTTTATTTGTAATTTTTTCTATTCTATTTATTGGTTGTAATTCTTTTAATAAAAAGAAAGATAAACAAGAATTGGCAGAACATTTTTTCGAAAATTATGCATCAAGGAAAGATTATAAGAAAATGTTATCTTATTACAATGATAGTATCATTTACGAAAATGCTACACAATCTTCAGGAGAAGCAGTTGTTGATCCAAGATATCTTTTGAATGATATTATTCGTTGGGATGACAAAACAATGGAATATAAGAATAATAAAATGTTAGAAGTTAAAGAATTGTTTTCTAATGATTCTATAATTATTGCTAATGGAGAATTTTCTGAATATTCTTATAATGGACAAAAATTTGCTCCAATGAAATTTACTACTTATTTATATTTAGATAAAAATTCTAAAATAAAAAAACAAGTAGATTGGTTTAATTATCCAATAGAAGACATAATAGAATTATATCAATTGCAACAAAATCAACAAAAATTGAAATTAGATAAATAATAATTCTATAAAAAATAAAAAAGGTTGTTTTAAAACAACCTTTTTTATTTTTTACTTTTTTGTAATAGAAACTAATCTAGAGTCTTCTTTACAAACATCAAATGTAAAGTCATAATTTTTAGAATTATCTTTACTTTCGTAGCTCGCTACATATTCTCTACAAGGAACTTGATCTTTTTTAGATTTACTGAAGTCTATTTTACTTCTTTTAAATAATTCTTTTTTTAAGAAAATAGTATCTAATTTTTCAGCATTCAAAAATGCTTGTGCTTCATCAGATATAGACAATTTTTTTGAATAAGCTTCATCTAAAACTCTTGCGTTAGGGAAATAATTACAAGAAAAGGCTCTTGGTCCAAATGCCATTGCAACGAAAACCATTCCTATTCCAACTCCTAACAAAAACTTCATAAATCTTTGTGTGAACGTCATATAATCAATAAATTAATGTCGTGAAATGGTAAATCAAACCAATCACATAAATTCTTTTTTACTACTCTACCTTTGTACAAATATACACCATTTCTCACAGTTTTATTTGTTTGTACCATATTTGTAAACCCAGATTCTTCAGAAATTTCTAAGAGATAAGATAAAAAATAATTACTCAATGCTTTAGTAGATGTTCGAGCAACACGAGAAGTTATATTTGATACAGCATAATGTATTACATCATTTTTAATAATAATTGGAGCATGATGCGTTGTGACTTCTGAAGTTTCAAAACAACCACCTTGATCTATACTTACATCTATAATAACTGCTCCAGGTTTCATTTTTGATACCATATTTTCAGTAACTACACATGGGGTTCTTGATTCACCTCTAAGAGCACCAATGGCTAAATCACATCTTCGTAAGGCTTTTCCTAATTCTTTTGGATCTATTGTAGAAGTAGAAACACGTTGACCAATATTTTGTTGTAAACGTCTTAATCTTGTGAGAGAGTTATCAAATACACGAACGGAAGCACCAAGTCCTAAAGCAGTTCTTGTTGCATTTTCTGCAACAGTTCCTGCTCCAAGAATAACAACTTCAGTAGGTCTTACACCAGTAACACCACCCATTAAAATACCATTTCCACCGTTAGCAGAAGACATTAATTCACTAGCTACAAGAATAGCTGTTGTTCCAGCTATTTCACTTAATAAGCGAACTACAGGAAGATGATTTTGCTCATCTCTTATAAACTCAAAACCAACAGCATTAATACGTTTCTGAATTAATTTTAGAAAATATTCTCTTTTTAATGTATTTGCTGGTACAGAGGAAATTATGAGAGCATTAGGTTTAATCCATTCTATTTCTTCAAAAGTTAGTGGACCAACTTTTAATACTACAGGTTTTTCAAAAACAGCTTGAGTATTGTAAGTAATATTAGCTCCAACTTCCGAGTATTCTTTATCAGTATAATTTGCACCTTCTCCAGCGCCAGTTTCTATAGTAACAGAATGTCCTCTGTTTACAAGAATTTCTACGGCATCTGGAGAAAGACAAATTCGTTTTTCTTGATTATTTGTTTCTTTAGGAATTCCAATATCAAATCGTTCTTTTTTTCGAGGAATTTCTAATCGCTCTGTTTGAGTTAATAATTCTTCTTGAGAAAAAGGCGTATAAATATTTTTTCCATCCATAATGTTATTCAAAATTTAAATAACGAATACCATCTACATTTTTTATAGAAATAGTATGATGTTCGTCTGGGATAAAGTTAGCAATTTTATTTGACCATTCCATTAAGCAAAATTGATTAGAATAAATATAGTCTTCTATTCCAAAATCTAATGCTTCATCTTCATGATTAAGGCGATAAAAATCAAAATGAAAAACTTTACCTTCATCAGTATCATATTCATTCACAATAGAAAAAGTAGGACTAGAAACTTCATCATTTGTTCCAAATGATTTTACTAATTCTTTGATGAAAGTAGTTTTTCCAGCTCCCATTTCTCCTTCAAAAGTTATAATTTTATGTACAAGTTGCTTTTTAATTTCCTTTGCAACTTCTGGTAATTCTTCTAAATTTTGAATAATAAATTCCATTTAATTTTTTGGTGTTAAAACAATCATTGGTATAATATTTTCTTCTAAAGAAATACCTCCGTGCTGATAAGTATTCTTATAATAATTTACGAAATGATTATAATTTTTTGGGTATGTTAAAAATAAATTTTCTTTTGCAAAGATATACTTTGATGTAACATTAACCTTAGGTAATAAGAATTTTTCTGGCTGATCGACAGCTAAAACATCTTTTGGATCATATTGTAATTGTTTACCTAGTTTGTAACGTAAATTAGTACTAGATTCTTTATCTCCAATTACTTTTGTAGGCTCTTTTACATATATTGTTCCATGATCTGTAGTAACAATAATTTTCATACCATCTTGTGCAGCTTTTTTTACAATTTCCATTAAATATGAATTTTCAAACCAGTGCTTTGTAATAGAACGGTATGTTTTATCATCACGAATCATTTCACCAACTATTTTATTATCAGTTTTAGCATGAGATAAAATATCAATAAAATTATAAACAATAACATTTAGGTTATTGTTTTTATAATTATTGAAATCATCTGCAATTTTTTTCTCAAAATCAGAATTTAATATTTTGAAATAATTATATGATAAATCACCTAATCCTAAACGTTTTAATTGTTCGCCTAAAAGTTCTTTTTCATGCATATTTTTATTTCCTTCGTCAGTATCATTCAACCAGTATTGAGGATATTTTTTTTCAATTTCCAAAGGCATTAGACCAGAAAAGAACGCATTTCGTGCATATTGCGTTGCAGAAGGTAATATACTATAGTATAAATTTTCGTTTTGAGAATTATAATAGCGATTAAAAATAGGTTCAATAACTTTCCATTGATCGTACCTTAAATTATCAACTAAAATAAGTAAAACATTTTCATCTTTACTTAATTGTGGACGTACTAATTTATTAAAAATTGTATGTGATAATACAGGACTTTCATCTTCATTGTGTAACCAATCTTCATAATTACGTTCTATAAATTTGAAAAAAGCAGCATTAGCTTCACTTTTTTGATTTTCTATAATCTCATTTAGTGCTTTATCCTCTATATTTTCTAATTCAAGTTCCCAATAAACTAATTTTTTATAAATTTCTTGCCAATCTTCATAATCTCGAGCATTCATCATCTCCATTGTTATATTTCGAAACTCTTGCTGATAATTAACTACAGTCTTTTCAGAAATAATTTTAGAAGAGTCTAAAATCTTTTTTAAACTCATGATAATTTGATTTGGATTGACAGGTTTTATTAAATAATCTGCAATGTGTGATCCAATAGCATCTTCCATAATATGTTCCTCTTCACTTTTAGTGACCATGATTACAGGGAGATTAGGACGTAATTCTTTTATTTTAGGTAATGCCTCTAATCCACTAAGACCAGGCATATTTTCATCAATAAGTACAGCGGCAAAATTTTCGTTTTCAATAATTTCTAATGCATCTGTAGCATTATTTATCATTGTTGTTTCATATCCTTTTTTATCTAAAAATAATTGATGAGGTTTTAATAAATCTATTTCATCATCAATCCATAATATTTTTATTGCCATTTGTCTAAATTTTTATTTTAAAATTCTATTGAAAGAATTGTACCAAATATAGAGATATAGTAAATGTTAAAATCAAAATTGTATGTTAAACATTAGACTAAAATATTAAATTGTATTCACACTTTTATACAGAAAGACCATATTTTTAAATAGATAGATAATAATTAATCTATTCTAATTATTGATTTTGCAAATTATTTACTATAAAGCTAATAATTAAAATCTATTATAAAATAATAAAATATGATGTGTTGTTAAATTTAATTATAACTAATTGATAATTAAAATCTATAAAAAAATCTTATAAAACATAGATTTTATAGATTTGATTTATAGTTTGTAGACATTTAGTTTTGCTGAAAATTATTTACAAGTAATAAAAATTAAATATTAATACAATGAAAAAAAGAGTTTTAGGGTTAGTTTTTCTTTCTACAGTAGGTTTTTCACAACAATTAACTACAAACACAGGATCTCCAGTTGGAGATAATCAAAATTCCAAAACAATTGGTAATAATGGACAAGTATTACTTGAAGATATTCATTTAATAGAGAAGCTTGCGGCTTTTGATAGAGAAAGAATTCCAGAAAGAGTTGTACATGCTAGGGGAGCAGGAGCTTTTGGTGAATTTATTGCTACTTCTGATTTTTCTGATGTTACAATGGCTGATTTTTTATCTTCTGCAGGAAAAAAAACACCTCTATTTGTTCGTTTTTCTACAGTAACACATCAGCAAGGTTCTCCAGAAACATACCGTGATCCAAGAGGTTTTGCAGTTAAATTTTATACGGAGCAAGGAAATTATGATTTAGTAGGTAATAATTTACCAGTATTCTTTATTCGCGATGCAATAAAATTCCCAGATATGGTTCATGCTTTTAAACCATCTCCACTAACAAACGGTGCATCAGATCCAAATCGTGTATTTGATTTCTTTTCCAATTTACCAGAATCTACACACATGTTAACATGGTTATTTTCAGATTATGGAATACCAGCTAATTTTCGTCAAATGGAAGGAAATGGAGTACATGCTTATAAATGGGTAAACAATAAAGGAGAAGTAACTTATGTGAAGTACAAGTGGATTCCTCAACAACAAATAAAAAATTTGACGCAAGAGGAGGCGAATCAAATTCAAGCGACTCAAATAGAACATGCGACGTTAGATTTACATAATGAAATAGAAAAAGGGAATTATCCAAAATGGGATTTGTATGTACAAATGTTGAAAAAAGAAGATTTTGATCATTTAGATTTTAATCCAGTAGATGTTACTAAAATTTGGCCAGAATCTGTAGCAAAATTTATAAAAGTTGGAACAATGACATTGAACCAAAATCCAACTAATTATTTTCAACAAGTAGAACAATCTGCTTTTTCTCCAGCTACATTAATTCCAGGTATAGAAGCTTCTGAAGATAAATTATTGCAAGGACGTTTATTCTCATATTTTGATACACAACGTCATCGTTTATCAGGAAATTTTCAACAAATACCAGTGAATTCACCAATCAATGAAGTGAAAACATATAATCAGGATGGATATATGTCAATTAGAAAACAAGAAGGAGATGTAAATTATCAACCATCAACTAACTTACCAAACGTTGTTGATAACAGTAAGTTTAAATATTCTAAATCAGTTTTTCCAGCTGGTACAGTTACAACACAGCATGTAATTGATAAAGAAAATAACTTTAAACAAGCTGGAGAATTGTATGAATCATTTTCTAAAAAAGATAAAGATAATTTAATAAAGAATTTATCAGGAGCTTTAAATAGTGTGAAAAATAAAGTAATAGTTCATAAGATGATTGCTCATTTTTACCAAGCAAATAAAGAATATGGAAATCGTTTATTAAAATCGACAAATACATCCTTAAGTGATATAAAACAATATTTATAACATATAAAATTTTTGGAGCAAATGAACTTTTGCTCCTAGTTTAATTGATAGAAAATAGTAAAATGAAAAATATAATTATAAAATTTTTATTCCTATTTATAATAGGAAACTTTGTTATAGCTCAAGATTTATTTTCTGCAGTAAGAACAAATAATTTACCTTTAACAGAACAATTAATTGATAGAGGAGAAGATATAAATCTGAAAGATTCTAAAGGTTTTACGCCATTAATTTTAGCTGTATACAATGGAAATATAGAAGTAGCAAAGAAACTTTTAGAAAAAGGAGCAAATCCTGATGCTCAAGATTTATCGGGTAATAATGCAATGATGGGAGCTTCATTTAAAGGTAATTTAGAGATGATTAATCTATTATTAGACAATAAAGCAAATGTAAATGAAGTTAACTTTAACGGAGCTACATCACTTATTTTTGCAGTTACTTTTGGAAGAAATGATGTTGCGAAAAGAATAATTTCTGCTGGAGCTGATTTATCAATAAAAGATTCAAGTGGAAAAACAGCGTTAGATCATGCAAAACTTCAAGAAAATAATGAAATGATAAGTTATTTAACAAATAAATAATTTTTTTATTCATCTTATTTAATTGTAATTATATTGTTTAATGAAAATTTATGATATAATTACAATCTATTTAGTGATTTTTATACATTAAATAGCTATATTTTATATCTTTGTTACAAAATATAGCGTTTGAATTCATTAAACAAAAATAAGTTAAAGATAATAAATGATCCAGTTCATGGTTTTATAACAATACCTAATGAATTAATTTATCAAATTATTCAACATCCTTATTTTCAGAGATTACGCAGGATTTCACAGACAGGATTAACTGAAACAGTATATCCTGGAGCTAAACATTCTAGATTTCTTCATGCTTTAGGTTGTATGCACTTAATGCAAAAAGCACTTAACATTTTAAAAAGAAAAGATGTTGAAATTACATTAGAGGAAGAAAATGGAGTTCTTATTGCTATATTACTACATGATTTAGGACATGGTCCTTTTTCTCACTCATTAGAGCATTCAATTATAAAAAATTCTAATCACGAACAGATATCACTTCGTCTAATGGAAGAATTGAATATCTTTTTTAATGGAGAATTAACTTTAGCAATAGAAATTTTTAAAGGTAATTATTCAAAAAAATTTTTAACTCAACTGGTTTCAAGTCAATTAGATTGCGATAGAATGGATTATCTTAAAAGAGATAGTTTTTATTCTGGAGTTGTAGAAGGAAGTATAAATCCAGAAAGAATAATTTCTATGATGAATGTTTCCAATAATGAATTAGTAATTGAAGCAAAAGGAATTCCGTCTGTAGAGAAATTTTTAATGGCTAGAATGTTTATGTATACGCAGGTTTATATGCATAAAAAATCATTTACAGCAGAAAATTTTTTAATTAGTGTTTTGCGTAGAGCAAAAGAATTAACAAAAAAAGGAGAAAAACTTTTTGCAACGTCAGCATTAAATTATTTTTTACAAGAAAATCAAGAAGGAATTTCTACAAAAAAAGGATTAGAAATTTTTACTTTTCTTGACGATTCAGATGTTCTATCAGCAATTAAAGAGTGGCAATTTCATGACGATTTTATTTTAAGTAAATTGTCTAAAAATATTATACAGAGAGTTTTACCTAAATCTTATCTTCTAGAAGAAAAAATATCTGATAACGAATTTTTAAAAGAAAGAGATCGTGTAAAAAAAGAATATCTAATAGATGACGCTAGCTATTTTGTAGAGCAAACAACAATAAAAGTTGTTCCTTATGACAAGAATAAAAGTCCTATAAAAATTTTGTTTAAAAATGGTTCTGTCAAAGAAATTTCGAATTCTGGGAAAAGTTTATTAACGCAATTTTTACAAAAAGAAATTATAAAAATACATTATCATAGTATTTAAATTATTCATTTATAATCTTTGATAATAAAAATAAATAACTTAAATATTCATTTTAAAAATTTAAGAATAATTATTAGTTTTGCAGACTATGAAATTTAAAGCTACAGAAATTGCGCAATTGTTGCAAGGTACTATAAAAGGGGATGAAAATGTAGAAGTTTCGACTTTGTCGAAAATAGAAGAAGGAGAAGAAGGGTCTATTTCGTTTTTAGCAAATCCGAAATATGAGCATTTCATTTATACAACTCGCGCATCAATTGTTATTGTTAGCAAGGATTTTGTAGCAACAGATTCTATATCTTCTACTTTAATAGTTGTAGAAGATGCTTATCACGCTTTTACACAATTATTACAATATTATAATTCTGTAAAGAATAATAAAATAGGGATTGAAGAGTTATCAAAGATAGACACATCTGCTACATTGGGAGAAAATGTATATGTTGGAAGTTTTTCTTATATTGGGAAAAATGTTATATTAGGAAATAATGTAAAAATATATCCTAGTGTAACAATAGGAGATAATGTTATAATAGAAGACAATACTATTTTATTTTCTGGTGTACAAGTTTATGAAGATTCTAAAATAGGAAAAAATTGTATTATTCATTCAAATGTTGTCATAGGTTCTGATGGGTTTGGTTTTGCACCAACCGCTGATGGTTCTTTTGAAAAAATTCCTCAGATAGGGAATGTTGTAATTGAAGATAATGTGGAAATAGGCTCAGGTTCAACTATTGATAGAGCAACAATGGGATCTACTATTATTAGAAAAGGAGTGAAATTAGATAATCAAATCCAGATTGCTCATAATGTACAAGTTGGAGAAAATACTGTAATTGCTTCTCAATCAGGTATTGCTGGTTCAACAAAAATTGGGCGTAATTGTATGATTGGAGGTCAAGTTGGTATTGTAGGACATTTAACAATAGGTGATTATGTCCAAATACAAGCTCAGAGTGGTATAAATAATGATATAGAAAGTAAAACACAGTTGTATGGTTCACCAGCAATGGAAGCATCAAGTTTTAGAAAATCGTATGTATACTTTAGAAAGTTTCCAGAAATAGTGAAACGAATAGAAAATTTAGAAAAAGAAATCAAACAAAAATAAAAGTTAATGTCTGATAAGCAAAAAACTTTAGCAAATGAAGCCGTTTTAAAAGGTGTAGGTTTACATACAGGGAAAGATGTGACTTTAACATTCAAACCTGCAGATCCTGATACAGGATTTATTTTTGTAAGAACAGATTTAGAAGGGCAACCTCAGGTAGAAGCTGACGCACAATATGTTGTAAGTACTGCTAGAGGAACTACTTTAGAAAAAAAAGGCGTTAAAATTCTTACTACAGAGCATGTTTTAGCAGCTTTGGTAGGAATGGATATAGATAATTGCTACATTGAGATAGATAATGCTGAGCCTCCAATTATGGATGGTTCTTCTAAGTTTTTTGTAGAGGCTATTGAAAAAGCAGGAATTGTAGAACAAGATAAAGATAGAGAATACTTCAGAATAAAAGAAATTGTTACTTATGTTGATCCAGAAACTGGATCAGAAATAACGGCAATTCCATCTGATGAATATCAAGTTACTGCAATGGTGGATTTTGGTACTAAAGTTTTAGGAACACAAAATGCTACTTTATCTTCGATGAAAAATTTCAAAAATGAAATTTCTCAGGCAAGAACCTTTTGTTTTTTACATGAATTAGAACAATTATTAGAAGCTGGTTTAGTAAAAGGTGGAGATCTTGACAATGCAATAGTTTATGTAGATAAAGAAATCACTCCAGAAACAAAAGAAAAATTATGTAAAGCATTTAATAGAGAAGATGTATCTATACGTCCAAATGGTATTTTAGATCATTTGACATTACATTATCCTAATGAAGCTGCTCGTCATAAATTATTAGATGTTGTTGGTGATTTAGCATTAGTTGGTAAAAAGTTAAAGGCTAAAATTATAGCAACTAAACCTGGTCATCATACTAATACTAATTTTGCAAAAAAATTAAGTAAGCAAATAAAGTTGGCTCAACGTAATAAGGTTCCAGAATTTGATTTAAGTGTTGATCCTGTATATGATATTAATGATATCATGAAATTATTACCACATCGTCCTCCTTTTTTGTTGATAGATAAAGTAATTTCAAAAACATCAACAGGATTAGTTGGGGTTAAAAATGTTACAATGAATGAACCATTCTTTGTAGGTCATTTTCCAAAAGAGCCTGTTATGCCAGGAGTATTACAAATTGAAGCAATGGCTCAATTAGGAGGTTTACTGATTTTAGGAGAATTAGATAATCCTCAGGATTATTCAACATATTTCATGAAGATTGAAAATGCTAAATTTAAACGCAAAATTATCCCTGGAGATACACTTGTATTTAAATTAGAATTAGTAGAACCTATCAGAAGAGGTATTGTTCATATGCAAGGAATTGGATATGTAAATAATCAAATTGCTGTTGAAGCAGAAATGATGGCAGTTATTACAAAAGAATAATAAAAAAGAAATGGAAGTTATGAATCATCCGATGGCATATGTTCATCCATCTGCAATTATAGGAGAGAATGTTACTATTAGTCCTTTTTCTTCAATTTATGAAGATGTTGAGATTGGAGAAGGAACTTGGATAGGACCAAATGTAACTATTATGTCAGGTGCGCGTATTGGAAAAAATTGTAAAATTTATCCTGGTACCGTTATTTCTGGTGAACCTCAAGATTTAAAATACGAAGGAGAAAAAACTTTAACATACATAGGAGATAATACAACTATAAGAGAATGTGTTACGGTTAACAGAGGTACAAGTGCATTAGGTTTCACCAAAGTTGGAAAAAACTGTTTGATTATGGCTACAGCTCATATAGCACATGATTGTGTTATTGGAGATAATGTTGTTATCGTTAATTCAGTTGGACTTGCAGGACATATAGAAGTTGGAGATAATGCTTTTATTGGTGGTTATAGTGCTGTACATCAATTTACTAAAATTGGAGAACATGCATTTATTGCTGGAGCTACGCAAATCAGAAAAGATGTTCCTCCTTATGTTAAAGCGGCTAAGAATCCAGTTTCTTACGCAGGTGTAAATGCAATAGGTTTAAGAAGAAAAGGTTTTACTTCTGAAGAAATTTTTGAAATTCAAGGGATATATAGAATTTTATATCAACAAAAAAATAATGTGTCTCAAGCTGTTGAACAAATATTAGAGAAATTTCCTGATTCTCATTATCGCGAAGTTATTTTAGATTTTATCAATACAAGTGATAGAGGTATTATGAAAGGATATAGCTCTGGAGTTTAATTAAATAATATAAATAAAGAAAATATAAAATGGCAACAACTGCTGATATTAGAAAAGGTTTATGTATTGTATTTAATAATGATACATACAAAATTATCGAATTTTTACATGTTAAGCCAGGTAAAGGTCCTGCTTTCGTTCGTACAAAATTAAAATCTTTAACAAACGGAAAAGTATTAGACAATACGTTTTCTGCTGGTCATAAAATTGAAGAAGTTCGTGTTGAAACACGAAATTATCAATATTTATATGAGGATGATAATGGTTTCCATTTTATGAACAATGATGATTTCTCTCAAGTTTATTTAAATAAAGATTTAATTGACAATGCTCAGTTTATGAAAGCTGGTGACGAAATTAAAATTTTATTCCGTGCTTCAGATGAAACTGCTTTGGCAGCAGAATTACCAAATACTGTAATTATGGAAATTACATATACTGAACCAGGTTTAAAAGGAGATACAGCTACAAATGCTACTAAACCTGCTACAACAGAAACTGGGGCAGAAATTAGAGTACCTTTATTCATTAATGAAGGAGATAAAGTAAAAATTAATACAGAAGATGGTTCTTACGTTGAACGTATAAAAGAATAATTTCTCTATTTAATATAATAATATTAAGCTCTCTAATTTAGGGAGCTTTTTTATTTTAATATTTTAAGAATAATTTAAAATAAAAAACACAGAATCTTTCAATTAGATTCTGTGCTTCATTAAGTTGCAAAAATATTAAGAAAAGAGATTAAATTTATTGTTTAATTAATTTTGTTTTTACTGTTTGGCCATCTTCTAATGTTATTTCTACAATATATATTCCTCTATTTAAAGAATGTACATTAACAGTTTTTGAATTTGACTGAGACATAACTTTTTGACCTGATAGGTTGTAAATGTTCATGTTTTTAATTGTTTTTGTTGATTGAATATTTATAAAATCACGTGTAGGATTAGGATAAATTTTTAAATCTTTGATTGTTATATCATTTGTAGATAAATTATCTACTGATTGTTCGTCTGATTTTTTTGAATATACTCTTGATGCATCAATAGATTTAACTGACCAGTAGAAATTTTTTGGTAGAAAATCTTTATTTATAAACCAATTATTAGTCGTTACAATATATTTCAAAATGTCAGACTTACCTTTTTCTGATCCAATACTTAATTCATATTGTAAGCTATTAATAGGTGTTTTATCATCTGTTGCACCATTCCAAGAAAATATAGCTTTATCATCTGATGTATTTACTTTTAAACTTGTAGGAGGGGTAGGAGCATTATTAGTTTCTGTTGATATATTTTTATATAAAGATGTTTTAGGTTCATATAATTCATCTCCACTTACGACAACAAGATCTAAATGATTATCGTTATTATAATCAAATAATCGTAGACTTGTGGAGATAGAAAATACGCCTAAACCAGTATTTTCTTCTAATGAAAAATCTTTTGACTGGGGATTATATGTAAATATTTTTGATGAATATTCACCTTCCTCATCTTCACCAATCATTAGAATATCGTAATATCCATCATTATTTAAATCTCCAATATCCATTGATTTTACAGAACTAAATGTTTGTACACCTTTTCCTAAATCATGTTCGATGAATTTACCATATCCATCATTTTCTAAATATAATGTAGTAGGGGAATCATTAGCATTTTTTCCTAAACCAGTGATTACAATGTCTTGAAAACCATCACCGTTAAAATCGGCAGATTGTATAGAACCATTTAGCATTCCATATTTTTCTTCACTTAACTCTAGAGTACCATTATTATTTAAATAAATATTGAAAAAAGCACCATATTCTTCTTCGGATTCATTTTCTCCATTAATACCAAAAATAGCTATGTCTAATAAACCGTCATTATTAAAATCAGAGATAACAAAGTCTCCATTTTGACTTCCACCTAATAATTCTGAATATGTTAATTCACCTTTATTATTTTTTAGAAAGTGGAGTAAATATTTTCCAATTTCATCATGAGTAGAATTTTCGATTCCATTTAAAAAAAGATCTAATTGGCCATCGTGGTCAAAGTCGGCATATGCAAAACTTGAATAGATTTTACCACCATCTCTTGAATTTATTAATTCATAATTATTATTTTTAAATTGGTACTGATATGTTTTATATTCTCTTATATTTTCTCTGTTTTGACCTGTTAAAATGATATCTAGAGTATCATCATTTCTTAAGTTCACAAACCTTAAATCTCCTAAATATGTAGATTGAGGTAATTTTTGGAAATGTGTAAATATTCCATTGTCATTTTTATAGATATCACATTGTGTTTGTGAATATGTATTATCACCACATATCAGTAAATCTTGAAATCCATCATTGTTAAAGTCTCCAATATTTAGAGAACCATAACCATAATTTGAGATATTGGTTTGTACTTCTTCAAATTTTTGTGCATTCAAAAGAGTAGATATTAAAAGAAAAGGTATAAAAAATTGTTTCATTATTTTTAATTAGTCTAAATTAGAATACAAATCTACTAATCTTTATCTCTTTCTAATAATTTTTTAAATGATTTAAATCTTGTTTTTTTTAAATTAGTAGTACTATTTGTTTTAAATCAGTTATTTATATGAATAAAAAAAGGTCAGATAGTTAAATATTTAACTATCTGACCTTTTTGGAATTTTCCTAAAACCCTATAAATTATTTATTTTTTTCCTAAAACTTTTTTTGTAAGATTAATAATAGCTACAGCTACTGTCCCTGCTATAAGTCCTATCATGGCTTCGCTAATAATAGAAGGAATATTAGGTAAATGATGATGAATATAGTCAATATTATGAACAAAAATACCTCCAGATACAAGTACTAATGCTATTGTTCCAATTACTCCTAAGGATTTTATTACATAGGGTAGAGCCTTAACTAATAAATGACCTAATTTAGAAATCATTCCTTTGTTTTTAGATACATTAATTAACTTGTAACCAGCATCATCCATTCGTACAATAAGTGCAACTATTCCATAAACACCAATTGTAGCTAAAATTGCAATAATAGCAACAGTTATTGCTTGTGTAAGCATTGGCTCATTCAGAACAGTACTCAAAGCAATAATTACAATTTCTATAGAAAGTATAAAATCTGTTATAATAGCAGATTTTACTTTTGCTTTTTCAGAAACAGATTTATTTTCTTCTTCTTCATGTTTTTCTATAACTTCATGTCCTTTTTTTGAAGAATGTAATACATAATGAAGAATTTTTTCGACACCTTCAAAAGCTAGGTAAAAACCTCCAAGTATTAAAATATATTTTATTACTTCTGGTAAGAAATGATTTAGTACTAATACAATAGGGACAATAATTAATTTATTAATAAATGATCCTTTTGTAATTGCCCATAAGACAGGTATTTCTCTTGAAGATAAAAAACCTGTAGCTTTTTCTGCATTTACAGCTAAATCATCACCTAAAATTCCTGCTGTTTTACTTGCTGCAACTTTACTTGTTACTGCTACATCATCCATTAATGCTGCAATATCATCTAGTATTGCAAAAATTCCTGAAGCCATAAAATTATATCAATTTAATAAATAGTTGTTTATAGTTTTTAGTTAGTGCTAAAACTAGCTTTCACTGTTATTTGAGCTGTTTTTTGTCTAGAAGTTGTATTAAATGCTCCTCCATAAGAGTAATCTTCATTATCATTTTTACCAGTGATTTGAAAAATTCCAAGATCAGCTTTTTGTAAATGACCTAGTTTACTCCCTGATTTTGTAGCTATATTTTCTGCTCTTTGTTTTGCATTTTCAGATGCTTGTGCAATTAATTCAAGTTTTAAATCTTCAAGTTTTGAATAATAATAATTTGGATTAGATGAATTAAGCTCAATTCCTTGACTAATTAAATTAGAAATTTCTCTTGAAGCTTTTTCTATTTTATCTAAATCTTTAGATTCAATTGTAACATCTTGAGATAAAATATAACCATTAAATTGAGAAATGGAATTTCCATTAGGATCAGTCCCATATCTTATATCTTTAGAAATATTTACTGCTTCAAATACAATTTCATTTGATTTTATTCCTTGAGAAATTAAAAAGTTTTTTACAACTCCTTGATCATCTTTTAATTGTTCTGAAGCACTTTTTAAATCAAAATTATTTCTACTATAAGTCGCTCTCCATTTAACTAAATCAGCATTAAAATCTTTTAATGCATTTCCAGTTATATTAATGGATTCATTCACCTTGAATTTATATTTATAATCATTACCTATAATAATTGTTGCAATTACTACTGCAACAGATAGTATTGAGGCTACTATAATTGATGCCTTGTTCATATAATAAGTTGTTTTAGAATTGATTTATTAAAAATGGTTTTAATTTTTTATGCTAATAAAATAGGAAACTCTTGATTTATTATAAAAATGATTAAATTTCCTTCTGTAAATTTAATTTCTACGTGATCGTCTATTGCTCTATTTCTAGTGCCAATACGAGAAAGTAAATTTAAATCCTCATTTTTTAAAGAAAACTCTAATCCTTTCGTTGTGATATTTTTACATTCAGAAAAAGGTAATAATGAAATTGTTCTTCCAAAATAACCTTCTAATAGAGTTTCTTTTTCTGCAAAAAAATAGGTACTATAATTATCATAGAAAACTATTTTCAATTTATTCTTAAAACGAAAAGCAGCATTTAAATTGCCTAAAAAATGATCTTGTTGTTTACCGCTTGCTCCAAATACATCTACACTTTCAAAACCTTTATCAATAATAATATCTAATGCTTTTGCAAAATCAGTATCTTCTTGATTTGGTGTTGCAATAATTTCTATATCATCAGAAATTTTATTTGTATTGATAGAATCAAAATCCCCAGAAACAATATTTGGTTTTATATTTAATTTATCTAAATAATTTAATGCTCCATCTGTACAAAAGATCATATCATAGATTTCTGTATTCGGTAAAATATCAGGAATTTCTCCATTTAAAAATAAAAGTACTTTATTACTATTCACCTGGAATCCATTTTATTTCCTCATGATTATTATCTTTAGCAATTTTACGGCCTAAAACAAATAAATAATCAGAAAGGCGATTCAAGTACTGAAATAGTTCAATACGTACTTCTTCAACTTCTTTTAATCCAACAACTAATCGTTCTGCTCTTCTGCAAATACATCTTGCTATGTGAGCATGAGAAGCAGCTTTATTTCCTCCTGGTAAGATAAAATGAGATAATTTTTCTAATTGTTCTTCCATGTCATCAATCCAATTTTCTAACTGTTCGATATCTTCATTAGAAATCATTTTAGGAATTCGAGGCTCTCCATTAGCTAAATATAATTTTTCTACAGGAGTTGCTAATTCAGCTCCTAGATTAAATAAATCTTTTTGGATAATAATAATTTCTTCTTCTAATGCTGGATTAATCTTATAAGAACGGATTAAACCTAAATAAGAGTTAAGTTCATCAACTGTACCATAAGATTCTATTTTTAGACTATTTTTAGAAACTCTGTTACCACCATATAATCCAGTTGTACCGTTGTCTCCAGTTTTTGTATATACTTTCATGTTATAATTCTAATTATATTTCTCGAAGATAAGAAAAACTTAAAGATTTTTTGGTAAAAGTGCTTTGGTAAAAAAATGATAGCCAATTGCAACAATAATTAATATAATACTAGTAATCATCCATAAAGTATTAAAACCAAAAGAAGTAGCTATATGTGTGCCTAGAAATGGAGATATTATAAATGCAAAAGAAACTGACATTCCATTTAATCCCATATAAGCCCCTTTATTATTTTTCTCTGATCGAAATGCAGTTACAGTAGACATAAGTGGAAGTACAAGCATTTCTCCAATAGACATCATTCCTATTGCAAGATATAAAAATGCTAAGGTGTGATTAAAAATAAATATAGAATAACTTATAGCTGTGATAAATGAACCAAAAACTAATAATTGAGTAATATTAAATTTTTTTTCAGTATAATGAATTAATAACATTTCAAAAACGACTATTAATATTCCACTAAATCCCATTAATAAACCAATTTCGGATTGAGTTAAATGGACTACTTCTTTATAAAAAAGAGGAAGAGTATTTAAAATTTGAAAAAATGCAACTGAAAATAAAATACAGAAAATATTAAAAATTAAAAATGGAACATCTGTGTATGCATTTCGTTCTTTTATAACTTCTTTCTCTTGGTTATTTTCTGAATTATCAGAAGAGTTTCTTTCTTTTCTTCCTTTGAAAAAAAAGACAAAAACAATTCCAGCTATAAGAGCTGTTGCTGCATTACAATAAAAAAGTAAGTTATATGAGTAAGTAGATAAGAAACCTCCCATAGATGGACCAATTGAAAACCCTAAATTAAGGGCCATTCTATTTAAAGAAAATGCTCTTGTGATATTTTCCTTTCTTGCATATCTAGTTATAGCTACAGAATTTGCAGGACGGAACATTTCACTTACAATACTAAGAACAAGCATAATAATAGCAAAAGACTCAACTGTTTTAAACAAAGGTAAAGTTAAAAACATAGGTGCACTAATAAATAAACTTAATGCTTGCACTTTAAAATTTCCAATTTTATCTGTTATCCATCCACCGAACCAAGATCCAATTACAGATCCAATTCCGAAACAACTAAGAACAATTCCTGAATTTTCCAAAGTAAAACCTAGCTCAGAAATCATATAAATACCTAAAAAAGGAAGAACCATTGAACCCATTCTATTTAGTAGCATAACAATTGCTAGCATCCAAGATTCTTGAGAAAGACCACTATAAGCATCAATATATATTTTCAGTATTTTTTTCATATTTTTACGAGCGTAATTTTTTGCGAATTTATAAATCTTTTTTGATAAAAAATCATTTATTAATCTAGGTTTGTGATATTCTTTAATTACTTTTGAACCCATTAAATTTTATAACAAAAAATTGATGCTATTTTATAATATTTTTTTAAAGTTTGTTTTTCTAATAAATGGATTAGGAGCAGCCTCTGGATTAGTTGTTCATAAGAATGAAGTTTATGCTATAGCTGATAATGACTCAAATTTATACATCTATAATTTAAAAAATAATAGTGTAGATAGAATTGATTTGAATCCAGAAATTTCTTTTGATAAAATTAATAAAAAAGATAAGCCCGATTTTGAATCAATTACAAAATATGGTAATGATATATATATTTTAGGTTCTGGATCTAAAAAAAATAGATTTGATTTAATAGCTTATAATATAAAATCAAAAAAAGTTGAAAATTTATCATATAAAGAATTATACAATGAATTTTTAAAAGTTTCTAATCTTTCTGAAAAAGATTTTAATATTGAAGGAGTCATTGCTAGTAAAAGATTTACTTATTTATTTAATAGGGGTAATGGAAAGTCGCAAATCAATGGAATTTTTAAGATTCATGGAAAAATTAATGATCTTCAAAATAAAAAAATAGAATTTTTTCCGATTCAATTACCAAAATTAAATAATGAATTAACTACTTTTTCGGATGCAATTTTAATAAAGAATAATAAAGTCTTATTTACAGCAACAGTAGAATCTAGCAGTACAACTCAATTTGATGGAGAAATAAAAGGTTCTATTATTGGAGAGATAGATTTAGATAAAATGAAATTGATTCATTGGGAAAAAATATCTGATGATAAAAAGATTGAAGGATTAGCATTATTAAAAAAAATGAATAATAAATATTCATTGTATTTATGTGAAGATAATGATGATGATACTAAAACATCAAGTATTTATAACTATGATTATATTATGAATAAAAAGTAATAAAAATACCTAATAAGTATATTTTTTAGATAACAATTTAACTATTATAACTAAGGATTTTTATATAATCTGTCTTAAAAATTGTGAAAGTAATCTTAAGACTGTTATATTTGTCCGTCAAAATTTATTTATCAATTAAACATTATGCGAGGAAGATGGCTCATTGCAGCATTTGCAATTATTTTAAGTCTCTTGTGTATCAGACAACTAAGTTATACTTGGTACACAACTAAAGTAGAGCATGAGGCGGCTCGATTAGCGAGTAAGCCAGAAGACGAACCAAGAATTTTGGATAGTATTGCTCAACATCCATTAGATTTAGGAATTATAAAATATGATTATAATTATGCCAAAAACAATGAAATCAATTTAGGATTAGATTTAAAAGGAGGTATAAACGTAATTTTACAAGTTTCTGAAAGAGATTTAATCGAAAATTTAGCTGCAAACAGTAAAAATCCAATGTTAACTACAGCTTTAGATTCAACAGATAAAGCTCAAAAAACGAATGGAAATGTACCTTATGTGGAATTATTTTTTCAAGAATTTGATAAAATAAAAGGAGGTACTAAATATGCAGCAGCAGATTTATTTGGAAATAAAAATAATGCTGATAAAATTGCTTATAACGCTTCTGATGATCAAGTTAAAGCAGTTATTCGTAAAGATATAGAAGCTAAAGTTGCTACAGCATACGATGTCATAAGTTCTCGTATTAATCAATTTGGTGTTGTAGAACCAGTAATTCAACGTTTAGGAGATAAAGGTGATGGTAGAATTTTAGTAGAATTACCAGGTGTATCTGATACTGACCGTGTAAAGAAATTATTACAATCTACAGCTAAATTAGAGTTTTTACAAGTTGTTCGTCAAGATCCTACTGTTATGTCATATTTTGCAGGAGTTAATACTGAAAAATATAACATTAAAAATCAAAAAGGTCAGGTTATAAAAACATTAGGAGAAGTTATGCAACCAATAGGTTCTAACGCGACTTTTGTTGTTGATGTAAAAGATACTGCTGTCGTAAATAGAGTTTTACAAGACAAAACTTTTGTACCAAACTTACCATCTAACATAAGAAATTATAAATATTCTTGGGCTAATAAGCCAATGGATTTAGGTAGAATAGCTGTTAATTCAAAAGACGCTTCTAAATTATTAGAATTTTATGTTTTAAAAGGTAAAAATGGAACACAAGAACCATTAATTACAGGTGATAAAGTTGTTTCTGCATCTGCTGAACGTAGCGCAGGATCTCTTACAAATGAACCTGTAGTTTCTATGCAAATGAATCAAGTAGGAGCACAAGAATGGGCTCGTATTACTGATGAATTAAAACCTTCTGCAACTGATCGTAATGGACAAGGTGTTGCAATTGTTTTAGATAACATGGTCTATTCTGCACCAAATATCAAAAATCAAATTACTGGAGGTAACTCTCAAATTTCTGGTAGTTTTACTTTAGAAGAAGCAAAAGATTTAGCAAACATTTTACAAGCAGGTTCTTTACCAGCATCTTCAAAAATAGTTTCTGCTGAAGTTGTTGGACCATCATTAGGTCAAGAAGCTATTAATAGTTCTTTAATTGCGTTTGGTTGTGCATTTGCATTAGTATTAATTTGGATGGTTTTCTATTACAGCCGTGCAGGTATTTATGCTAACGTTGCATTAATCATTAACTTATTATTCTTATTAGGATTCTTAGTTTCTTTAAAAGCGACATTATCTTTACCAGGTATCGCAGGTATTATCTTAACGTTAGTTACTGGTATGGATGCTAATATTCTTATTTACGAAAGGGTAAAAGAAGAAATTAGAAAAGGAAAATCTCTACGTCATGCAGTAGATTTTGCTTACTCTTGGAAAGGAGCATTCTCTGCAATTATAGATGCTAACTCAACATCATTTATCACAGCATTAATCTTGTTTTTCTTTGGTAAAGGTCCTGTTGTTGGTTTTGCTACAACATTTATGATTGGTATTTTTACTTCTACATTTACATCTATTTTTATTACAAGATATTTCGTAGAAGGTAGATTAGCAAAAGGAAAATCAGTTCCTTTTTACACAAGCTTTACAGCTCATTGGTTACAAAATATCCATGTAGATTTATTAAAAACTAGAAAAATATCTTATATCATTTCTATTGTTTTAACAATTGCAGCTTTAATTTCTATTTTTACTAAAGGATTTGATATGGGTATCGAATTTCAAGGAGGACGCACTTATACAGTTCGTTTTGATAAAAATGTAGATGCACAAGAAATAGCAGAAAGTTTAGGAGATGTTTTTCTATATGATGGTGAAAAATTGATTCCTCAAGTTAAAACTTATGGAGGTCAAAATCAAGTTAAAATTACAACAGCATATAAAGCTGATGAAGATGGTACAAGCGTAGATGATGAGATCAAAGACAAATTATACACTGGTTTAAAACCTTATTTACCAGCTAAAATGTCTGAAAAAGATTTCTCAGAAGATAATGCAACTATCGGTCTTATGTCATCAGCAAAAGTAGGTCCTACAATTGCAGATGATACAACAAGAGCTTCTTACATTGCAGTATCATTAGCTTTAGTAGCAATTTTCTTCTACTTAATCGTTATGTTCAAACGTTGGCAATTCTCTTTATCAACAATTATTGCATTAGCACACGATGTTATCATTGTATTAGGAGTTTTCTCTTTCTTCAAAGGAATTTTACCTTTCAACATGGAGATTGATCAAGCCTTCATAGCTGCGATTCTTACAGTAATTGGTTATTCTATGAATGACTCGATTATTATCTTAGATCGTATTCGTGAAAACTTAACTGTAGAGAAAAATCATAATTTGTATGATATTATTAATATTTCTACTTCAGAAACATTATCTCGTACAATTAATACATCATTATCTACTTTCCTTATTGTATTAATCATCTTTGCTTTTGGTGGAGAATCAATCAAAGGGTTTATGTTTGCAAAATTAGTAGGTATCATTATCGGTACATTTTCATCTATTTTTGTAGCTTCTCCTTTATTGTATGATTTTACGAAAAAAGGACAAATGAACAAATAATAACATATTTTAAATAAATTTTAAGAAAACCATCAGAGAAATTTGATGGTTTTTTTATTTTATCTCATTTCATATTTTGTACATTTGTTTCGTGAATAGTTTAGTAATATACCCAGCGTTTTTAGACTTCGAGGAAATTGTAATAATTTTGGTCGTAGCCGTTGTCCTTTTTGGACCAGATAAAATCCCTGAAATAGCAAGAGGATTAGGAAGTGCAGTACGTAAACTTAAAGAAGCTTCAGAAGATATAAAACAAGAAATCATGAACCCTGTAGAGGACGTGAATCCTGTAAAAGATATTCAGAAATCGATAAAGGATTTAAATCCAATGGATGATATTAAGAATTCATTTCAAAAAGTGAATCCAATGGATGATTTTCAAAAATCTTTTGATGAAGTTCGTAATCCAGTAAATGAGATTGATGAAATAATTCATGAACAACCTCAAACTATTGATACAATTCCAGTAGCAGAAACAGTAGTTCCTGTGGAGGATGTAAATGTAGTTAATATTGAAGAAATAGTAGAACAACCAAAAGAAGAATTAAAACAACAAGTAGATGAGGCTCCAAAGGAGCATAATAATTCTGTAGATGAAGCTCCAAAGGAGCATAATAATTCTGTAGATGAAGCTTTGGGATTAGGAGGTTCTGTAAGTAGGTAATTATTTTTATGATTCAAGATTACTTTAATTGGGATGCTCATTTTTTTCTATTTTTTAATAATTTAGGAAATACTCAATGGGATTGGTTTTGGTTAAGTGTTACAAATAAAAAAACATGGATACCACTATATGTCTTTTTCTTAGTTTTATTATATTTTAAACTTGGTTGGAAAAAAACATTAATCGCTGGTATTTGTATTGCATTGATGATTGCTTGTGCTGATCAGTTTACCAATATTATAAAAAATCATTTTCAACGATTAAGACCATGTTATAATCCAGATATACAAGGACTTTTTAGACCAATAGATTGTGAAGGTCGAGGAAGATTTGGTTTTACATCTGCTCATGCATCCAATCATATCGCATTAGCAATATTTATAGGTTATATCCTCAGAAAAAATTACAAATGGTTAATTTATGTCCTTATTTTGTGGGCATTACTCATAGCATATAGTCGTGTATATGTAGGTGTACATTTTACTGGTGATATCTTTTTTGGAACATTAATAGGAATATTTTTTTCTTATTTATTTATCAAACTCTATTATTATTTAGAAAAAAAATATACTTAAGATAAATCAATAGTAGAGATGAATAATTTTTTATTCATCTCTATTTTATTTTGGGCAAACACTTCGTGCCGTGCTTTCCATTACAATCACTTTTGCAAATTAACTAAATATAATAAACGATTGATTTACAATTATAAAATATCTTATTGAATTTATTTTCAATATTTATTTATATTTATCTTAATAGATATAGATTTTCATTTTTCATTCTTATATAGAAAATCCGTAACTTTGGTTACAAACATAGAAAAAACTCATTATTACCTTTTTAAAATTATTAAACATTGTATTTAGATTTAGAAGAACTTAAATATTTATTGTCAGAAAGTGTAGAACCACTTACTGGATGGGAATCACACGAAAAATTATCTCCCCCATATCGACAAAAATATGATATAGAATATATAAAAAGAACAAATCCTAAACAAGCTTCTGTAATGATATTATTGTATCAGAACGAGTTTGGTGAAATAGAGTTTCCTATAACAATGCGTGTTGATTATGATGGAACACATTCTCATCAATTCTCATTACCCGGAGGACAATTTGAAGAGCAGGACATTAGTTTTGATGAAACAGCAATAAGAGAAACAGTTGAAGAATTAGGAGCAGAATATGAAAATATTGAAGTTATAAAACAGTTAAGTGAAATTTATATTCCACCAAGTAATTTCCTTGTTTATCCTTATATCGGTGTTTACCATGGAGAACCAAATTTTGCACCAGAGGAAAGAGAAGTAGAATATATAGCTCCAATTGATCTTGAAGCATTCCTTAATGCAGATTTCGAAGTTTTTGAACGTGAATTTTCTGGACAAACAGTAGAAATTCCTGGTTATAATATCGGAGATGAAGAATATCTTTGGGGAGCAACAGCAATGATTTTAGAAGAATTTAAAGATTATTTGAAAATCGTATTAAATTTGTAACCATAAAAAAAGAAAAACGTGTCTCAAAAATCTAAAAAAAAGAATGCATTTCGCGATTCATTTGGACATTTATACTTCCTGAAAAGAACTTTAATTTTCTTATTAGGTTCATTTACTTATAATAGATATAATGGCTTTAATAAATTAAAAGTTACAGGAACTAAAAACTTAGTTCATTTACCAAAACAAAATGTGTTGTTCGTATCAAATCATCAAACTTATTTTGCTGATGTATTTGCTATGTATCATGTTTTCTGTAGTGTAAAAAATGGATTTATAGATACTATAAAAAATCCAATTTATTTATTGAATCCTAAAATTGATTTTTATTATGTTGCTGCAGAAGAAACAATGAAAGATAATCTTCTTACAAAATTGTTTGCTTATACAGGTGCTGTAACCGTAAAAAGAACGTGGAGAGCGAAAGGACAAAACGTAAATAGAAAAGTTGATTTAAACGAAATAAATAATATAGATATAGCTTTGCAGAGTGGTTGGGTAGTAACCTTTCCACAAGGTACTACAACAGCTTTTGCACCAGGACGTAGAGGAACTGCACATCTTATTAAAAAAAATAAACCAATTGTAATTCCTGTTGTAATAGATGGTTTTCGTCGTGCTTTTGATAAAAAAGGATTACGTATAAAAAAACGAGGAATTAATGCAACACTTACATTTAAGGAACCATTAGATATCGATTATGAAAATGATTCTAATGATGATATTATGCAAAAAATAATGAATTCTATAGAACAAGCACCAGAATTTAATCGTGTTCGTCCTATGGAAGAAATTCTTGCAGAAAATAGTGAAATCTCTTTGGATGATTATCTTAATGAAGATGATGAAGAATTTGATGATTTCGATGAAATGGGATACGACGAAGAAAATAATAAAGACTAAAAAATATTACTCAATAATATAATGAAAAAAGTTCATTTTATTGCAATTGGAGGAAGTGCAATGCACAATTTAGCAATTGCTTTGCACGAAAAAGGATATCAAGTAACAGGTTCTGATGATGCTATTTTTGAGCCATCAAAAACTAGATTAAATCAAAGAGGTATTTTACCTCAAGAGATGGGATGGTTCCCAGAAAAAATTACAGAGGATATAGATGCTGTTATTTTAGGTATGCACGCTCATGCTGATAATCCAGAAATGTTACGTGCTCAAGAGTTAGGTCTTAAGATATATTCTTATCCAGAATATTTATATGAACAGTCGAAAGATAAAACAAGAGTTGTAATTGGTGGTTCTCATGGAAAAACTACAATTACATCAATGATATTACATGTTCTTCATTACCATAATATTGATGTTGATTATATGGTTGGTGCTCAATTAGATGGTTTTGATGTTATGGTTAAACTCACAGATGATAATGAGTTTATGATTATGGAAGGAGATGAATATCTATCATCTGCTCTAGATCGTCGCTCAAAATTCTTACTTTATCAACCAAATATTGCATTAATATCAGGAATTGCTTGGGACCATATTAATGTTTTTCCAACTTTTGAAGATTATACTTCTCAATTTTCAAAATTTGTTGATTCTATTGTAAATGGAGGAGCACTTATTTATAACGAAACAGATGAAGAAGTTGTAAAAATTGTTGATGAAACAGAAAAGGCTATAAAAAAATTTCCTTATCATTTACCAGAACATTTTATAGACAATGGTATTACTTTTATAGAAACTGAAGATGGACCGATTCCTCTTGAAGTTTTTGGAAATCATAATCTAATGAATTTAGAAGGAGCGAGAGCTATTTGTAAACAACTTGGAGTGATGGATGATGATTTTAATGAAGCAATTCAATCTTTTAAAGGAGCATCAAAACGATTAGAATTAATCAATAAGACAAATGACTTTGTAGCATATAAAGATTTTGCTCATGCACCAAGTAAAGTTACATCTGTTACTAATGCTGTAAAGGAACAGTATGCAGATAAAACAGTAGTTGGATGTTTAGAAATACATACTTATTCATCTCTTAATCCAGAATTTTTAGTTCAGTATAAAGGAGCTTTAAATAAAGCTGATATTAAAATTGTAATGTATAGTCCAGAAGCTTTAGAGATTAAAAGAATGCCAATGATATCTCCAGAAGATATTAAGAAAGCATTTGATGACGATTCTATTTTAGTTTTTACGAATGGAGAACAGTTACAGTCTTACATAGAATCTTTAGATAAAAAGGATAAAGTATTTTTAATGATGAGTTCAGGTAACTTTGGAGGAGTTAATTTAAACGAGTTATTTAAAGCTTAAATCAAAGACATCTCATAAAACATAAAAAAAGCACAATGAATAAATTTATTCATTGTGCTTTTTTATTCAAAAATCAACAATTATTTCGTTTGATTTTCTTTATATCTTTTATCAGGAGTTCCGTCTTTTTTTACATGTTTTGTTGTAGACTTATATCTTTTATCAGGGGTTCCATCCTTTTTTAAAGGAACTGAATTAGTTGTAGTATTTACTTTTTTTTCAGCCTTATCAGCTTTTTTTTCAGCTTTTTTTATTTTATTGTCTGCTGTATTTTCAGCTTTAGTAGTCTTTTTATCAACTTTTTTCTTTACTGCTTCTTTTTTTGTTTCAGTAGTTTTAGTTGGATTTTGTTGCGCATAAGTATATCCTAATCCTAGCACTAAAAATAATGTGAATAATAATTTTTTCATTTTGTTCATTTTAAATTAATAAGTTTAATTTACACAATTTTCATGCAAAAAAATGAGTTTTAAATCATAAAATTTTACTAAAAACTATTATTTATTCTTCAGTAGAATAAATTTAATCAATTCTGTAATTAGAAACTATAATAAACTGTTCACATTTAATTTAAAGTCTATTTCGTATCTTTGGAAAAAGACATTGTTATGGCAGAGTATATCAGAATTCATCCCGAAAATCCACAAGAAAAAGCAATTGAACAAGTTGTCAAGATATTACAAAATGGAGGTTTGGTTATTTATCCATCTGATACAGTTTATGGGATTGGTTGTGATATAACAAATCTAAAGGCAATGGAAAAATTGGCACGTTTTAAAGGAATAAAACTTGATAAAGCTAAATTTTCAATTGTATGTAATGATTTAAGCCATTTGTCTCAATATACTTTACCTATTGATAATGGAACATTTAAAATATTAAAAAGGGCTTTACCTGGTCCATTTACATTTATTATGAATGCTTCAAGAAATTTACCAATTGCTTATAAAGGTAAAAAGACAGTTGGTATTCGTGTTCCAGATCATTTAGTTCCTCGTGCAATTGTAGAAAAATTGGGTAATCCAATTGCATCAACGTCAATTTATGATGAAGACGAAATTATTGAATACACAACTGATCCTGAATTAATTTTTGAGAAATGGGAAAAATTAGTTGATGCTGTAGTTGATAGTGGTTATGGAGATAATATAGCTTCTACAGTTGTAGATATGACTGATGGGGTAGATGTGCTTCGACAAGGTAAAGGAGATATAGAAGATTATCTATAATTTTAAAAAAAGAAAAAATGAAAATATTACTTTCACCAGCTAAGATGATGAATTTAGAAACTGAAGCGAAATGGAAAGCTACTTCTCCCCAGTTTTTAGATCATTCTCAAGAAATTATGAATGTCATGAAGGAGATGTCTTCATCAGATTTAGAAAAACTGATGAAAATATCAAAAGATATTGCTGATATGAATGTTGAGAGAAATCAATCTTGGACAGTTAAACCTTCTACAAAACAGGCAATTCCTGCTGCATTAGCTTTTAAAGGCGAAGTTTATAAAGGATTAGGTGCTGAAACATTAGAAGATAAATCGTTAGATTATTTAGATAAAAATGTATTCTTACTTTCTGGATTATATGGTTTATTACGTCCAACTGACAAAGTAATGCTATATCGTTTAGAAATGGGGTCAAAATTAGATGTAAATGGTTCTAAAAATTTATATGGATTTTGGAAGGAAATTCTTACACCTTTTTTTAATTCAAAATTAAAAAAAGATGAATTTATCTTGAATTTAGCAAGTAATGAGTATATCAAAGTATTGGATAAAAAAACATTAAAAGCTCCAATTATAGATGTAGAATTTCAGGATTACAAAAATGGAGAACTAAAAAAAATCATGATGTATTTTAAACATGCACGTGGTTCTATGGCTCGTTTTTGTGCAGAAAATAATGTTCAAACCTTAGATGAAGTAAAATCATACGATATAGATGATTATCGTTTTGATGCTAATTTATCAACAGATGATAAATTAATTTTTACAAGATAATTTTAATAAAATATAAATAAATGAATGATGCAGTTGTGCTAAATATTTCAATAGATAGTTCTGCTGAAAAAATATGGCAAGTTTTAACTGATGTTGAAACATTTAATCAATGTTTTGAGAATATAAAAAAGATTGTTTCAGGATCAATTGAATCTGGAAAAACAGTTTTAATAGAATCGATACATCACGAAGAAATAATAGTAGATGAAGTAAATATAAAATCTGCTTATATAAATGAACGCTTATCTTTTGGTCTAAGAAAACAAAATTCTGAAAAGGAGATAGATGTAACTTTTAGTTTAAAACCTTCAGGTAATTTTACTTACTTAACAATAGAGGGAAGAAATTTTTCAGATGAATTTGATCGATCACAATCAGAAAACAATTGGATTAATATGATGCAATTAATAAAAAAATATATACAATAAAAAATAGCCAGTAAATTTATTTACTGGCTATTTTTTTATTCTAGAATTTATCTTCAATATATTCTTGTATTTTATTTGTAATGATTGGTACAGCTACCATAATTAACCCAGAAATAAGAATTTTTGATAATCCATTCATAGGATACTTTTTAGAAGCTTTATTACCAAACCAATTTAAGGTATTTTCAACCTTTGATGTAGCGAATTGAGAATCAGATCTTAGATTAGATACAAAATCAACAGCTCTATTTACAAATGAATTTTCATGTTTATTTTCAGAAAGTTTCATTTCTAATCTAAGTTTGCGTTTTGCTAATCTTAAATCTTCTAAAGTTTTAATTCTAGAATTATCTTTTTTATTCTTCATTTTCTTCATCATCTTGGTTGTTCATTGCTTCCATAGCATTTTCAACTGCTATATTAGTTAAAAAAAGCTTGATATTCTTTTTAAATAATATACAAAGAACCATTATACATAAATGGATTCCTGTAACACTTAAAAATCCTAAACCAGTATCATTAAAATAATTTCCTAAAATAAAACCTAAAGCTAAACTTCCTAATAATAATAGAAATAAAGTAAAAACAGATAAAATTAAAACGTAAATGCCACTTGCGAGCATACTACTCAATGAATCTACTAAATCATATTTCGCTAAGGAAATTCTATTATTAATATAATTTTTAAGTTCTTTAAACATTGGATGGTTTATTATAGGTTATAAATTTAGATATATTTTATCAAATAAATTTATTTAATTTGTTTTAATATAGGTTTTAATTAAACACCTACATTTTCTTCAAATTCATCTTTTAACTCATCTTTTGCTTTGTCTGCTTTAGATTTCAATTCTTTACCAGATTCTTTCGCTTTAGCAATAAATTCATCTTTTTGTTCAGCTAATTTATATTTAATTTCTTCTAATTTAGCTTCTAATTCTTTTTTAGATTTTTTAGCTTTTTCAGAAAAGTCATTAGCATATTTGTCTAATTCTTTTTTTAATTTGTCAGCTTCTTTTCTTAATTTTTTTCTTGTTTCTGCTCCAGATTCTGGTGCATATAATAAACCAACTACAGCTCCAATTGCTGTTCCGATTGCTAAACCTGCTAATAATTTAGTTGCATTATTCAATTTACTCATAATAAAGTTTTTTTTGAGATTAAACGTATATATATTTACACTTATAAATTTACAAAAACAATACCAAAGAATAAAAATCATTTTTAAAAAACTACAATAAATGTTAATATTATCAGAAAAGTCTAAAAGCATGCCAGCGTCACCAATAAGAAAATTAGTTCCTTATGCAGACAAGGCAAAAGAAAGAGGTACAAAAGTTTATCATTTAAATATTGGTCAACCAGACATAGAATCTCCAAAAGCTGTTTTAGATGGATTGAAGAATTTTAATTCTACTATTATATCTTATACTCATTCAGAAGGAACGTTAGAGTATAGAAAAGCATTGGCAAATTATTATACAAATAGAGGAATAGAAAATCTTACACCTGAAAATTTTATAGCAACTTTAGGAGGATCTGAAGCGTTATTATTTATATTTGGAATTATTGCTAATCCTGGAGATGAAATAATTATACCAGAACCATTTTATGCAAATTATAATGGATTTACTTGTGAAAACGATGTAAATATTGTTCCTATATCTTCAGCAATAGAAAATAATTTTGCATTGCCATCTATAGAAGAATTCGCTAAAAAAATAACAGATAAAACAAGAGCTATCTTAATTTGTAATCCTGGTAATCCTACAGGATATGTTTATTCTAAAGAAGAATTGATTCAATTAAAAGACTTAGTTTTAAAACATGATATTTATTTAATCGCGGATGAAGTTTATGCTGAATATTTATATACAGAAGAAGAATTTACTTCTATTTTAAGTTTTCCTGAATTAGAAAATAATGCTATAGTCATAGATTCTGAATCTAAACGTTTCTCATTATGTGGAGCACGTTCAGGTTCATTAGTTTCAAGAAATAAACAATTTTTAAATGCTGCAATGCTTTTTGCTCAAGCTCGTTTAAGTCCAGTAGAAATATCTCAACATATAGCTACTTTGGCACATCAAAATGTTGGAACATATTTTGAAGATTGTCGAGCAGAATATTTAAAAAGACGAAATATCTTGGTTGAAGGTCTTAAAACAATTCCAGGTGTTATTTGTCCAAATCCGAAAGGAGCTTTTTATTGTATGATAAAATTGCCAGTCGATAATGCTGAAAAATTTGCTGTGTGGTTATTAGAATCATTTAGTGATAATGGAGAAACGGTAATGTTAGCACCAGGAGAAGGTTTTTATTCGAACCACGAGTTAGGAAAACAAGAAGTAAGATTAGCTTATGTTTTAAAAGAAGAAGATTTGATACGTTCTGTAGAAATTTTAAAAACTGCTTTGGAACAATACCCAGGAACAATAAAATAATACATATAGATTAATATAAATGGATATAAGAGAAAATTATTCATTAAAGTTATACAATACTTTTGGAATTGAAGCGAAAGCAAAATATTTTGCAGAAGTTTCTACATTACAAGATTTAAAAAATATTTTATCTTTTAGAAGAGAAAATAATCTACCAATACTTTTTATTGGTGGAGGAAGTAATATGCTTTTTGTAAATGATTTTTCAGGAATTGTATTAAAATTGAATCTGAAAGGGATTGATATTTTAAATGAAGATGAGGAATATGTTTATGTACATGCTCAAGGAAGTGAAAATTGGCATCAGTTTGTTCAATGGACTTTAATGCAAGATTTTGGAGGATTGGAAAATTTATCTCTAATTCCAGGTAATGTTGGTACAGCTCCTATGCAAAATATTGGAGCTTATGGAGTAGAAGTAAAGGATTATATTACAGAAGTACAAACGCTTGATTTAGATACTGGAAAAGAGAGAATATTTAAGAATGAAGATTGTAATTTTGGTTACAGAGAATCTATTTTCAAAAATGAACTAAAAGGTCAATATGTTTTAGTTGGTGTTACTTTTAAATTAACAAAGAATAATCATGTTCTGCACATTGATTATGGTGCAATAAAAAGCGAACTAGAACAAGAACAAGTTATTTCTCCAACAATACAAGATATCAGTGCAGCAGTTATTAGAATTAGAGAAAGTAAATTACCTGATCCATCTCAAATAGGAAATTCGGGAAGTTTTTTCAAAAATCCAGTCATTACTGATGCTGAATTTGATGAAATTATCAAAAATAATCCTGATATTTCTTATTATAAAACCGACTCTGGTGTAAAATTAGCAGCTGGTTGGTTAATAGAAAATGCAGGTTGGAAAGGTAAACGTTTTGGTGATGCAGGTGTTCATGATAAACAAGCATTAGTTCTTGTAAATTATGGAAATGCGACAGGAAAAGAGATTTACGATTTATCTCAACAGATAATTGATGATGTTCAATCAAAATATGCTGTTACACTTACTAGAGAAGTAAACATTATACAATAATAATTAAAAAATGAGCTTTTATAAAAATTAAAGGCTCATTTTTTATTTTTGGCAAACCCTTCGGGACCCGCTTTTTGTTCCAATCTTTTTCTAGGGAAAAAGGATTTTCTCGTCAATCGGTTTTGCAGAAGACAAAATAACTAATCAGTTAAAATATCTTCAAAATGCGTCAGGTTATATTTTTTCTTAATTCTTTGTTTTGCTTTTTTAATAGCATCGTAACTTACTCCAAGTAAATTAGCAGACATGTCGTTATTCAATCCTATTTTGGCTAATAAAATAACTCTTAGATTAGATTCTGTAAGGTTTTTAAAACTATTATTTAGTTTAGAAAAATAATTGGGATATTTTTTTATAAATTCAATTTTAAAACTATTCCAATTCTCTTCTGTCATCAAGTGAAATTCTAGTATTTTATCTATTTCAGAGTTTATTTTATCAGAATCGAAAATAGATTTTTTATACGTTTTTGAAGCTTGCTTTTTTAACAAAGAAATTTGTTCGTTTTTTTCATTTAAAAAGGAAATGTATGATTCTATATCTTGATTACTTTGTAGTAATTTTTCATTTAATTTTTCTTTATCTAATTGTAGTTGTAATGTCAAATTTTGTATTCTATTAATTGTATTTTCATTCTCTAGCTTACGGTTTCTATAAAATAAAAAAGCTAATAAAAACAAAAGAATAACAGCTGAAAAAATAAAGATAGAAATGGTTTTATTTTTCTTAATTAAATCATCTTTTAGTTTTATTTCTTCATTTAAACTCTTCTTTTCGTAATTATAATTTATTAAATTAATATTATCATCAGAGTCTTTATCAACTAATTTGGTTTCTATTTCCTTTAATTTTTTTAAGACGTTATATTCCTCATTTTTATTGTTTCCCAATTTTAGGAGTAATCTATATTTTTCGTTTAAAAACTTGTATTCATCTGCAATAAAATAATCTCTACTTTGTGCTATTTGCAAAGCCAAATCTATATTTTTTATTGCAAGATCTATATCACCAATTTTATCATAATATAAAGACAATCTTTTATAATATAAGATTAAGTAATTTATATTATTTTCTTTTTTTGTAATAACATAAGCTTTGTCCAAATTATTTTTAGCTTTCTGATATTCTTTTTTTTGTATGTATATTTCAGACAGATTACCTAAAATCTTAGCATATCTTATAGAATTATTATTTTTAATTGCATCTTTTATTCCAAGTTGAAAATAATATTCGGCATTTTTTATATCATTTAATCTATAATAATTCATACCTATATTATCATAAATTTCTGCATGATTAACATTACTATATCTATTCACTTTTTTTAAATAGAAATTAGAAGAGTCATATATTTTTATTGTACTGAGATAATAACCTATAATTTTATAGGTTTCATAAGGTTCAAGAATATATTTTTCATCAGTCCTCTGCACTAAATTTTCAAGTTCTAGGAACAATTTGAATATCTTATTTACATCTCTAGTGTAGTGATAATTGTACCAAGCATATCTGCTTAATATCCAAATGTATTCAGGAGAGTTTTTATTTTCAGAAAGTAAAAGAAAAGCATTTTTATATAAATTTTCTGCTTTGTTACTCGATTTATCTTCTTTTTCTACGATTATATCTGCTTGTAATGTTGTATATATGGCTTTATATAATGGAATGGTTTTATTCTCGATTATTTTTTTTTCGATAATATTTAATCGTTCATCAAAAGAGAGATTACCATTTCTCATTTGATGGATTAAGGTATTTTTTTCATTAATATCTTTGTGATCCATTGAAAAAACAAAAAAAGGAAAAAGTATGATTATACCTAAAAAGATTGATTTTAAAACTCTATTTATATTCATTATTTATGTCCTGAATATTCTAAAAAATAAAAATTGTTAATGGTAGTATAGAGTATGTAAAATTAACAAATTTTGATCAATATGTTTTTTACTTATCTCATTTTCCATAATTAAAAAATGAAAATGATAAGTTTGCTTTTATTTTTTCCGTTTTTTATAAGTTTAAAATTTTAATTTTCAATATTTTAATTGTTTTTTACAAATGTTGCTAATTTTATTTGTCCCTTTTTTGTCCCCCTTTAAAATTCTTTTTAAAAAAAAATGAAAATTACTTTTGTATTATTCTTTACTCTACACAAAATTTTAAGAAACAATTATTCACATGAGAAAAATATACCTATTTTTTTGCTTTTTATTTATTGTAAATCTACTTAATGCAATGGTAAATGATGAAAATAAAATTTTTAATCAATTAACCAATAATGTATCAATAACTATTACTCCAGACAGCAAAAATATACTTTACGTAAAGAAAGGAGGTTCAGGAAAACAAGATGGATCATCTTGGGACAATGCCATAGGCGAATTGGCAGATGCACTTTTATGGGCAAACGATGAAAACAAGAAAAATGCTTGGACTAGTAGTAATCCACTGAAAATATATGTATCCAAAGGAACTTATCATCCTTTATACTCACCAGAAGATGGAGTAAATTATGGGAAAGATAAAGATAAAGATAATACATTTCTGATGGTAAATAATGTAAAATTATACGGAGGTTTTGATCCCGATAATAACATAAAAACATTAGATGATAAGCGAATAATACCAGATGGAAAAAATGAAGCACCTAATGGAACGATATTAAGTGGCGATTTTAACGGAGATGATATAATAAGTGGTAGTGGAAAAACACTAGAAATAAAAAATAATACGGAAAATGCTTACCACGTAATTGTAGCTGTTAGTAGTTCTAAAATAGAGCTTAGTATAGATGGGTTTACAATAAAAGGAGGAAATGCAAGAGATTCTAAAATTTTAATTAATGGAATTTCTTCTTCTAGTAATGGAGGCGGAATTTTTTCTTCTTCTTCTTCTTCAGTAAGTTTAGTCAATTCTAGTGTGAGTGGAAATAGTTCTTCTTATTCTGGAGGCGGAATTTTTTCTTCTTCTTCTTCTTCTTCAGTAAGTTTAGTCAATTCTAGTGTGAGTGGAAATAGATCTTCTAGTAATGGAGGCGGAATTTATTCTTCTTCATCTTCATCTTCTTCAGTAAGTTTAGTCAATTCTAGTGTGAGTGGAAATAGTTCTTCTTATT
>NZ_DAMCLZ010000010.1:41323-44893 GCF_032109125.1 Chishuiella sp. | reverse complement strand
TTAGTCAATTCTAGTGTGAGTGGAAATAGTTCTTCTTATTCTGGAGGCGGAATTTCTTCTTCTTCTTCAGTAAGTTTAGTAAATTCTAGTGTGAGTGGAAATACATCAACAAGTGGAGGCGGAATTTTTTCTTATTCTTCTTCTTCTTCTTCTTCTTCAGTAAGTTTAGTAAATTCTAGTGTGAGTGGAAATACATCGAGCTATGGAGGCGGAATTTATTCTTATTCTTCTTATTCTTCTTATTCTTCTTCAGTAAGTTTAGTAAATTCAAATTTATTAGAGAACAAAGGAAATAGTATAGTTTATTTTGATAGAGGAAATAATAATCAATTAAAAATTCATAACAGTATTATATATGGAAATAAAAAAATGGATGATACATTATTTACTAACGGTGTAGACTTGTATGGAGGAAATGTTCCTACAGAAGCAAATTTAGAATATAAGAATAGCTATATACAAGGAATAACCTCAACAGATAATGGAAATATAGATGGAACACTAGATCCATTGTTTACAAACGAATCTAGTGGAGATTATAGTTTAAAACAAAATAGCCCATTAGTAAACAAAGGAGATAATGCTTTGTATAAAGGTAATATAAATACAGATACAGATTTAGCGAATAATCCACGTTTATTTAACGGAACAATAGATATTGGGGCGTATGAAAGTCAGTTAAAATCAATAAACATAGCACCAGACAGCAAAAATATACTTTACGTAAAGAAAGGAGGTTCAGGAAAACAAGATGGATCATCTTGGGACAATGCCATAGGCGAATTGGCAGATGCACTTTTATGGGCAAACGATGAAAACAAGAAAAATGCTTGGACTAGTAGTAATCCACTGAAAATATATGTATCCAAAGGAACTTATCATCCTTTATACTCACCAGAAGATGGAGTAAATTATGGGAAAGATAAAGATAAAGATAATACATTTCTGATGGTAAATAATGTAAAATTATACGGAGGTTTTGATCCCGATAATAACATAAAAACATTAGATGATAAGCGAATAATACCAGATGGAAAAAATGAAGCACCTAATGGAACGATATTAAGTGGCGATTTTAACGGTGATGATATAATAAGTGGTAGTGGAAAGACACTAGAAATAAAAAATAATACGGAAAATGCTTACCACGTAGTAACAGGAATAAATAAAAATTCAATTCATCTATTTTTAGATGGTTTCACAATAGAAAGAGGAAATGCAAACGAAAAATCAGAACTAAAAATAAATGGTCAAGGTGTTCATCGAGATAGAGGAGCTGGAATATATTTTAGATCTTCAGATTCATCTGCAATTTTAAATTTAAAAAATGTAGATGTAAGTTGTAATACTACTACAGCAAATGGAGGAGGAATTTATAGTGAGTCATCAAATAATTCATTTTCAGAAATTAATATAAAACAATCACTAATTTTAAATAATATAGGCAGATTTGGTGCTGGAATACATTCTTATTCTTATGATTTAGAATCTAAAATAAATATATATAATTCTACTATAAAATCAAATATTTCTAGCGATGATGGTGGAGGAATTTACTCTTATGGTAATAATAGTTTTCAATCAATATCAAATGTTAATATTTATAATTCGATTCTAAGTAAAAATTATGCATCAAATGGTGGAGGAATTTATTCATTTTCACAAAGTAATAAGTCTTTTGTGAAAATTGTAAATTCTAGTGTTGTAGATAATTCGTCTAATTTAATAATTTCTAGTAAAAATTTATTTACATTTTATAACAGTATTTTTTATAAAAATAAAGATATAAATGATAAATTAATTACAACAGTTTATGGTCTATATCATAATTATAATAGTGAAATAAAATACAGCTACATACAAGGAATAACCTCAACAGAAAATGGAAATATAGATGGAACACTAGATCCATTGTTTACAAGTGATTATAGCTTACAACAAAATAGCCCATTAGTAAACAAAGGAGATAATTCTTTGTATACAGGTGATATAAATACAGATACAGATTTAGCGAATAATCCACGTTTATTTGACGGAACAATAGATATTGGGGCGTATGAAAGTCAGTCCTATCAAGCACCAAAAATTATTAATGTTACATCTACAACTGATAATGGTTTATATGGTATTGGAAAAGATATAACTATAACAGTAGAATTTAATAAAACAGTTAATGTTGATACTACAAATGGTATTCCTAAGCTTCTTTTAGAAACAGGATTGGTAGATAGAAATGCTGAGTATATTAGTGGAACAGGAACAAATATATTAACTTTTATTTATACGGTACAAGAAGGAGATTTAAATGAAGATTTAGATTATAATTCAACATCTTCATTATCTCTAAATGGCTCAACAATAAAAAGTTCTTCTTTAATAGACGCTGTTTTATTATTACCTGAACCAAAAGAAAAAGGTTCTTTATCTGCAAATAAAAATATTGTGATAGATGGTGTACGACCAGTAGTTGTCTCTATAAAACGATTAAATGATTCTCCAACAAATGCAGCTAATGTATCTTTTGAAGTAACTTTTTCTGAACCTGTATCTGGTGTAGATATTTCAGATTTTACACTTACTACTATAGGCTCAGCTTCCGGAAATATAGCAAGTGTTACAGCCGTTGATGATAAATATACTTTAGTAGTAAATTCTATTTCTGGTCAAGGAGAAATTCGTTTAGATTTAAAACCTTCTGGAACTGAAATTATGGATGTTGCAGAGAATTTAATTGTTAATGGTTTTAATTCTGGAGAAGCTTATGAAATAGATTTATTAGCACCAGCAACGCCAACTAATTTTATTGGAATAGGAGGAGATAAAGAAATAAATTTATCTTGGGATGCGAATACAGAATCTGATTTTAAACAATATAATCTATTTGTTTTAATAGAAGGAACAAAAACACTTTTAGCAACAATTCCAAGTGGAACAGAAACCTATAAGCATACAGGATTGGATAATAATACGAATTATACGTATTATATCTCGGCAGAAGATAATTTAGGAAATAAAAGTCCTGAAGCTACTGCTTCAGCTACCACTTTAGCAAATCAAACTATAACATTCAATCCATTACAAAATATACTTTATGGAGATGAGATAGAATTGTCAGCAACTTCATCTAGTAATCTAGATGTTGAATATAAGTCATCTGACACTTCAGTTTCAGAAGTATATCAGGATAGCAATGGAAAGTGGAAATTAAAAGCAAATTCTATTGGGAATGTGACGATTACAGCTATGCAATCAGGAAATAATACCTATTTACCAGCAGCAAACGTTTCGCAAATTTTAACTATAAATCCTGCAATTATTACTATAACAGCAGAACCAAAATCAAAAAATTATGCAGAGATAGACCCAGAATTAACTTATTCAGTAAGTGGTTTAGTAAATAATGATATTCAATCAGATATACTATCTGGAAGTTTACAAAGAGAAATAGGAGAAGATGTAGGAACTTATGAAATTCAAAAAGGAACCTTATCAGTGACATCAAATTATTCTGTAATATTTGTAAATAATTATCTAGAAATAACGAAAGCAACTATCTCAGGAATTAGTTTT
>NZ_DAMCLZ010000010.1:0-41223 GCF_032109125.1 Chishuiella sp. | reverse complement strand
TCAGACAATAGTTTTGTGTACGATGGAAGCCCAAAATCATTATCAATAGTAGGTATTTTACCATATGGAGCAACAGTAAGTTACACAAATAATAACCAAACAAATGCAGGAAGATATTTAGTAACAGCAAGTATAGATGGTGGAGCAAATTATGAAGATTTTACATTAACAGCCAATCTAGAAATAACGAAAGCAACTATCTCAGGAATTAGTTTTTCAGACAATAGTTTTGTGTACGATGGAAGCCCAAAATCATTATCAATAGTAGGTAATTTACCATCGGGAGCAACAGTAAGTTACACAAATAATAACCAAACAAATGCAGGAACATATTTAGTAACAGCAAGCATAGATGGCGGAATAAATTACGAAGGTTTTACATTAACAGCCAATCTAGAAATAACGAAAGCAAATCAAACAATTTCATGGAATCAAAGCTTAGTTGTTGGTTGTGGAGGAGAGTCTTCAATAGAATTAACAGCTACATCATCTAGTGGACTACCTATTATTTATCAATCTTCTAATGAATCTATTGTTCGAATAAGTGGAAATCAAGCAATCTTAGTTGTTGGAGGATATGTAGAAATAATAGCAATACAATTAGGTAATAATAATTATACTGCTGCAAGTCCATTAAAAAGAGGTCTTACGAATAAATTAAATGGAATGATTAAACAAAAATGGAATGATGTTTTAATATTCGATAACAGTTCAAATCTATATACAAAATGGCAATGGTACAAAGATGGTAAACAAATAGTAGGAGCAACAAAACAAGTTTATAATTCCTCATCACCGCTTTCAGGAGAATATTATGTTGTAGTTACTGATGTAAATGGGAATGAAATAGAAACATGCCCCATCAATATAACAGCAACACAAATACATAAAGGAGGTTTAAGAATAGTTCCTAATCCAGCTAGACAGGGAGAATACTTTAGTTTATTTGCCGATTATGAATTACAAGATTTAGTAGGTGCAAAAATAATTGTAACAGACATAACTGGGAAACAGTACAATGAAATTAATAAAGTAGATGTAGAAACAAAAATACAAGCACCATTAACAGCTGGAGTTTATGTTGTTCATCTATTTCTAAATAATGGTAAAAAATCTAGTACTAAATTATTGGTTAAGTAAAATAAGAAAACATGAAAACGATAAAAAATAGTTTAGTTCTAAGTTTTATATTTTTAGGAATTATATTCTGTAATGCTCAACAGATAAGTATTCTGGCTAATGCAGGAATGCAAGGTTTATCTTATAAAATAAATGACGGTAATAATAAGCTGAAAATAGGAGAAAGAATAGGAGTTGGTTATACTTATTTTCTTAATTATCATTTAGCAATTATCACAGGATTAGAACTAGGAGCTTATAGCAACAAAACAACATTGAATGATGCAGTATATACAACTGATGAAATAGATACTGAAGGAGAATTATTTGAATTTAGAGTAAAAACAAAAGGATACAAAGAAGAAAATAAATTTAACGCAATTAGTATTCCTTTAATGCTACAATACAGAACAATGGGAGATACTCAATTTTATTTTAATGGAGGAGGAAGAGTTTTCTTACCATTTGGACAAAAATCTAATATAAATATCAATCAATTACAGTTAACAGGTTATTATGCAGATGTAAATGCTGAATTATCTGATATACCCAATCATGGATTTGAAACCTTTGATAATTGGAAGAGTACTTCCAAAACAAAACTAAATACCGCCTTTGCTTTAAGTGCAGAGACAGGACTTAGCTTTGAATTGGATGATAACATAAGACTTTATACAGGCATATATATAGATTATGGTCTAAATGATATGCAAAAGAAAGAACAAATAAAAAAAGATGTTCCATTAATTAATTACAATGATAATGGCTATAGTGATAGACAACTGAATAGTATTTTAAAAACAAATAGAATTTCGGAATCAGCAAAATTAATGGCTTATGGAATTCAACTAAAATTAGAATTTGGACAACGATACAGAGGAAAAGGTTGTGGGTGTTACTAACTAAAACTAACTACATTTTGCCAGCAATAACTTGCTGGCAATTTTTTATATAATTTATAAATACGTCTAATAGACTTACATTTCTAACATCTAAATATTATAATGACGTTCCCTTCGATCGGGTTTTCCGTTCCAATCTAAAAAGATTGTAACAAAAAGCCCGCTCGAACGCCCAATTTAATTTATTGAAAAAAGAATAACAATTGTTGCGTTTTTATAAAAGTAGCTGTATAAAAGTTTATAATGTGAATAGTTGTTTTGGTTTGAATTTTTTGAAGATTAACCTTAACTTCGTTTTTATATAAAAATGTACTAAATGTTTAACAAAAAAATCTTCTACGGAATGGTGCTTGGATCATCGATTTTAGCAAATTCATGTAGTCAAAAAACAACAAATACAATGTGGAATAGCGAGAATCCATTTTTCAAAGAAAGTCAATTGCCTTATCATACACCCGATTTTTCTAAAATAAAAAATGAAGATTTTAAACCTGCTTTATTACAAGGAATGATAGAGCAATTGGCAGAGATAGAAAAAATTGCAAACAATTCTGCTGAACCTACTTTTGAAAATACATTGGTCGAAATGGAGAAATCAGGTCAATTGTTAGCAAGAGTTAGTCATGTTTTTGGATTACTGACTGGTGCAAATACAAATGAAACTTTGCAAGCAGTAGAGGAGGAGTTATCTCCAAAATTTGCAGCACATAGTGATGCAATTTATTTAAATGATAAACTTTTTAAACGTGTAAAATCATTGCATGATAAAAAAGCTGAATTGAATTTGGATAAGGAATCGGCTCGTTTGTTGGATGTATATTATCAGAAATTCGAATTGGCTGGGGCAAATTTGTCGTCAGCTCAAAAAGATCAGTTAAAGAAATTGAATGGAGAAATAGCTTCTCTTGAAACTAAATTTTCTAATCAATTATTAAAAGGTACAAAAGCTGGTGGGGTTACTTTTACAAAAGCTGAATTAGCAGGTTTAAGTGATGCTGATTTAGAATCTTTTAAACAAGCGGATGGAACTTATTTAATTAGCTTATTAAATACGACACAACAACCAGAATTACAAAATATGACTAATTCTGCTTCGCGTAAAAAATTATTTGATGCAGCTTGGATTAGAACAGAAAAGAAAGATGAAAATGATACACGTGCTACAATTCTTAGCTTGGTTAAAAAACGTGCAGAAAAAGCAAAGCTCTTAGGTTTTAATAATTATGCTGAATGGAATTTGCAAGATCAAATGGCGCAGAATCCTACAGCAGCAAAAGGTATATTGAACCAAATGATTCCTGCTGCAACTGCTATGGCAAAAAAGGATGCAACAGAATTTGAGGCATTAGCAAAAAGAGAAAATGCAAAAAATACATTAACTGCTGCAGATTGGAATTATTATGCTGAAAAAGTGCGTAAAGAAAAATATGATATTGATGAGAATGAAATGAAACCTTATTTTGTTCTAGATTCAGTTGTAGAAAATGGAATTTTCTTTATGGCAAATAAATTGTACGGAATCACATTTAAGAAAAGAACAGATATTCCTGTTTGGCACGAAGATGTAAAAGTATATGAATTGTTTAATGAAGATGGTTCGCAATTAGGGTTATTCTATACGGATTATTTTAAAAGAGATTCTAAACAAGGAGGTGCTTGGATGAGCAATCTTGTAGAACAATCTCATTTATTTGGAACAAAACCGGTGATTTATAATGTAGGAAATTATACAAAGCCTGCAAATGGACAACCTGCTTTAATTTCTTATGATGATGTAATTACTACTTTTCATGAATTTGGGCATGCTATACATGGATTTTTTGCAAATCAAAAATACCCAACTTTATCAGGAACAAGTGTTTCGAGAGATTTTGTTGAATTCCCATCTCAGTTTCATGAACATTATGCAACGGAGCCAACAATCTTAAAGAATTATGCAAAACATTATCAAACAAATGAAGTGATTCCAGATGAATTGGTTGCAAAAATGAAAAAGGCCTCTAACTTTAACAAAGGTTATACATTAACAGAATTATTATCTGCTGCTGCTTTAGATTTATCTTGGCATACAGTTAATACTGATGCTACAATAACTGATGTAGATAAATTTGAAGAACAAGCTTTAATTGATAATAAAACAAATTTAGCACAAGTTCCACCACGTTATCGCTCATCTTATTTTAGTCATATTTTTGGAGGAGGGTATGCAGCTGGATATTTTGCATATATCTGGGCAGAAATGTTAGATCACGATGCCTATGAATGGACATTAGAAAATGGAGGAATGACAAGAAAGAATGGTCAAATTTTACGTGAGAAAGTATTTTCTCAAGGGAATTCTGACGATTTAAATGTAATTTATAAAAACTTTAGAGGGAAGGCTCCATCTATAGAACCAATGTTAAAATATCACGGATTGAAATAAATCTTGAATATAGTGAATGAAAATCCAAGTATATACTTGGATTTTTTTTGTTTTATGAATAAATTTGCAACTTTAAAAGAAATTAGAAATGGGAAGAGCATTTGAATTTAGAAAAGGACGTAAAATGAAACGTTGGGCAGCAATGTCTAAAGCATTTACTAAGATTGGTAAGGATATCGTAATGGCAGTTAAAGCTGGTGGACCTGACCCGCATTCAAATTCTCATCTTCGTGCTGTAATTCAGAACGCTAAAGCGGCAAATATGCCGAAAGATAATATTGAGCGTGCAATAAAAAAAGCATCAGATAAAAATACAGAAAACTATAAAGAAGTAATTTTCGAAGGATATGGTCCTCATGGAATAGCTGTTTTAGTTGAAACTTCTACAAATAATAACAATCGTACGGTAGCTAATGTTCGTTCTTATTTTAATAAATGTAATGGACAATTAGGAACACAAGGTTCTGTGGAATTTATGTTTGACCATATCAGTAACTTTAAGATTCAAAAACCAGAAGGAGTTGATATGGAAGAATTAGAATTCGAAATGATTGATTTTGGAGTAGAAGAAGTCTTTGAAGATGAAGATGGAATTGTTTTGATAGCACCTTTTGAAAACTATGGAACAATATTCAAATCTTTAGAAGAAGGTGGATATGAAATTATTTCTTCTGAATTTGAGCGTATTCCTCAAACTACAAAAGAATTAACAGAGGAACAAAAAGCTGATATCGAAAAGTTATTGGAAAAATTTGATGAGGATGAGGACGTGAATAACGTTTATCATACAATGAAAGAAGACGACGAAGACGAAGAATAAATCTCTGAAAAAGTATATAAAAAAACGTTCAAAATATATTTTGAACGTTTTTTCATTTTATAAAATTAGTTTGTAATCAAAATTTATAGTTTATTAATGATTATTAATTTTATTTATCTTAAATCCTTTTTTTAGAACAAGAATTGACACAAATTTGTAGATATAAATTATAGTGATATGGCAAGTTCAATTAGAACATTAAATCCTGCAACAGGAAAAGTAGAAAAAGAATTTCAAGCCTACACAAGCGAAGAAATAAACAAATATATAGACGAGGCAAACGAATTATATAAACAATGGCGATTTGTTTCTTATGAAGAAAGAAAGGTTATTATGAAACGTGTTGCAAATGAAATGCGTAAACAAAAATCTCATTTAGCTTCGTTAATCACAACAGAAATGGGAAAACCATTGCGTGAAAGTGAAATAGAAATAGATTATAGTGCAAATATTATAGAATATTATGCTGATAATGCAGAAGAATTTTTGGCTAATACAACACTAGAAACTCAAAAAGGTACAGCATATGTAGTATCAGAACCAATAGGAGTTTTATTAGGTGTTATGCCTTGGAATTTTCCATTTTCGCAGATAGCTCGTTTCGCAGGGCCACATATTATGGCAGGAAATACAGTTGTTTTAAAAACAGCTTCCAACATTCCGCAATGTGGTATTGCTTTGGAACAACTTTTTATAGATGCTGGAGCTCCAAAAGGATTATATAAAAATTTATTGATGTCTGGTAAAGACACGGATAAAATAATAGAGAATCCTAAAATTGTTGGTGTTTCATTAACAGGTTCAGAGGCTGCTGGAGCACAAGTTGCAAGTATTGCAGGTAAACATGTAAAACCATCAGTATTGGAATTAGGAGGTTCAGATCCTATGATTGTTTTAAATGATGCTGATATAGAAAAAGTTATGAATGGTACTATTAATGGTCGTTTACGTAATGCTGGACAAGCTTGTACATCATCTAAACGTATAATAGTTCAGGAAGGTATTTATAATGAATATTTAGAGCGTATCACAGCTTATGTAAATCAAATGAAAGTTGATGATCCAACTCTCCCTGATACAGATATGGGACCTGTAAGCTCTGAAAATGCAATGAATGGGCTATTAGATCAAATTAATGATTCAGTAGAAAAAGGAGCAACTCTAGTTTCTGGAGGAAAAAGATTAGATAGAGATGGATTCTTTTTACAACCAACAATTTTGACTGATTTAAAACCAGGAATGAAAGGTTATGATGAAGAAATTTTTGGACCAGTAGTTTGTATTTGGAAAGTCAAAGATATTGATGAAGCTTTACAAATTGCTAATGATACTCCTTATGGATTGGGAGCATCAATTTACACGGAAGACGTTGCAAATGCTGAAAAAATAGCAAGAAAAATAGACTCAGGAATGGTATTCATAAATAAACAAGTTTCTTCTAGTCCTGAATTGCCTTTTGGAGGAGTTAAAAATTCTGGTTATGGGCGAGAATTATCTAAAGCAGGAATTTTAGAATTTGTCAATAAAAAACTAATAATGATAGCTAAATAATTTTAGTATTCAATATTTTTAAATAATAAAAAAATGATTTAAGTTTTACTTAAATCATTTTTTTATGTTTGTTCTAAATCTATTGAAGAATATTAAAATTTATTATTTCAATTTCTTTTTTAATTCTATTTTATCAATATCACTTTTATAGTTTAAAATACTAATAAGATCATCTTCCGACAATAAATTAGATTTATAGTAATCAATTAATATGTTTTCAATTTTTTGAAATTCGTTCAGTGAATTTTGTTTAAAATAAGCTTCAATAAATTTATTATTTTTTGTTTTTAGTGTAAACAAATTACTTACTCCATTAGAACCTTTTTCAGTTTCAAATTCTCCGAATTCTTTTATCTTTTTACCTTTGTAGTCATCATTATCTATAATAATAGAATAAATATCCTTAATAGGAAAAAACTCATCTTTTATAGTAATTCCTTTTTTTTCAAAAGTTATTTTTCCATCAGAAGTACCAAGTAGTTCTGTAGATGGTTTTTTGAAATATCCATTAAAATAAGCAACTAATGTTGCTAAAATTCCAATAAAAATATAATAATACGTTTGATTTTTAAAGATTTCTAATTCTAAACAAATAAAACTAACTACTGTTACAATTAGAAAAGAGATAATCACTTTTGCTATTCCTTTGGAACTTTTTTTCTTTTTCTCTGGAACAAAAATTTCGAAACTATAATTATCCATTTGCAATATCTTTTCTTACTCTACTTAAACTTTCTGGTGTAATTCCAAGATAAGATGCAATCATCCATTGTGGAATTCTATTTACTTGGTTGGGATAAAGTCGTATAAATTCTAAATACCTTGTTTTTGCTGTAGCACTCAAAAGTAAGTTTATTCTATCTTGTAGACTTCGTACATGATTTTGAATTAATTTATTTTGTTCAACTAAAAAATTAGGATTAATACTTGTGATTAATTTATTAATTTCATTGTTTAAAATAATTAATGTAGAATCTTCAATAGCCTGAATATAAAATTTTGATTGTTGTTTACAAATAGCACTATTTCTATCGCTTACAAACCAATTTTCTGTTCCGAATTGTATAACATGTTCTTTACCATTATCATCAATTGTATAGGAACGAATAACTCCACATTCTACAAAATAATAATCTTCGGAATATTCGCCTGGAACTAATATAAATTCATTTTTTTTATAATGTTTTTCAACTAATTTATCCTCTATTTTCGACCATTCAATGTCGTTAAGTTCTATAAGGCTCTTCAGATTTTTTTTATAATTCTCCATTTAATAAGAAAGTCTATTACAAATTTAGGTAAAAAATGTAAATAAATAATGTAATAATTTTTGTTACAATATTAATATACTTATCTTTGTTATATAATAATATAGTAATGAATAATCTAAGATTTGCTACAGCAATACATATATTGGTTTTAGCAGAGAAATTTCAGGGACAATTAATTACTTCTGACTTTATTGCAGGAAGTATAAATGTAAATCCAGTAGTAGTTCGTCGTGAAATAAAATTATTGAAAGAGGCAGGCTATATAGATTCTAAAAAAGGAAAAGATGGAGGATGTTTTTTGTCAAAAAATCCAGAAAGTATTTTACTTGGTGATGTTTATAAATTAGTAAATCATGAAAATGTTTTCGGAAAAATGAATCAAACCAATCCTGCTTGTCCAGTTGGAAAAATGATGAATGAAAATCTTGAAAGTTTATTTGATGCTGCTGAATCAAATTTGATTCAAGAATTAAACCATAGAACATTAAAACAGTTTTCAGATCAATTTATAGACGAATAATATAAAAATTATAGAAAAATGAGAGTAGCGTTAATCGGAGCAACAGGTTTTGTAGGTTCACATATATTACAAGAATTAATTAATCGTAATTTTTCAATCAAAGCATTTGCAAGAAGTGTAGATAAAATTACAGATCATAAAAATGTAGCAAAAGTAGCTTTGGATGTAAATAATGTACAAGCATTAGCTACAGATTTAAAAGGCGCTGACGTTGTTGTAAGTGCATTTAATGCTGGTTGGCAAAATCCTAATTTATATGATGATTTTTTAAAAGGGGCAAAGGCAATAGAAGAAGCAACAAAATTAGCAGGAGTAAAACGTTTGATTGTAATAGGTGGAGCTGGTAGTTTGTATGTAAATGATGAAAAAAAATTACAAATTGTAGATGCTCCAGGATTTCCTGAAGAAATAAAGCCAGGAGCTTTGGCTGCTAGAGATTATTACAATATTTTAAAAGAAGATAATCAATTAGATTGGACAATGTTTTCTCCTGCACCAGAAATGCATCAAGGTACTTCTGGAGTGAGAAAAGGATTATATCGTTTAGGAAAAGATGTTCCTGTTTTTGATAAAGACGGACGTAGTATTTTATCCGTAGAAGATCTTGCTTTAGTAATTGTTGATGAAGTTGAGAATGCAAAATTTATTAAGCAAAGATTTACTGCTGCTTATTAATTAAAAATAAAGTTTCATTTAATATTTTTTGTTTAAAATATTCATTTGGTACGATTTATGAAAAACGCATAATAAATCAATATAAAATGAAACTTTTAATAGGAATAGCATGTGTCACATTTGGGTTAGGATTATTTATCCTTTGCTATCTATTAAATTTTGATATGATTATTTATCAAATATTAGGTCTCTTTTTGCTTATTACTAGTTTAGCAATAATACATCTAGGATTTAAGTTTATTTTTGATTATAGAAATTATAATAGATTAGTAAAACAAGGTTTAAAAGTAAAAGCTCAGGTTATAGACATAAAAAGAACATTACTTGGTGTGAATAATCTTCCAGATTATGTGGTTGAAGTTTTTTATACACACCCAGATAGTAAAAAGATTTATTATACAGAATTTGAATATTCTGGAGATGTAAATACAAATGATATGTTGAAAAAAGGAAATGAGGTTGATATTTTAATCGATCCTCAAGATCCTAAAAATATTTTTTACAGCAATATTATTTAAAAAGTAAAAATATTATATATTTGTTAAGCGTTCAGAAGAAATTCTGGGCGCTTTTGTTTTGTACAAATTTTGTATATACTAAATTATTCTAGTTTTAAAAATTAATAAAAGTCACTATTTATGGCATTTGAAGTAGCAGTTTTAGGCGCAGGTTGTTTTTGGTGTGTCGAAGGAATATATAATTCAATTAATGGAGTTGAAAAAGCAATTTCTGGCTTTGCAGGCGGAAATGTAGAAAATCCAACTTATAGACAAGTTTGTGATACAGATACAAATCATGCAGAAGTAGTAGAAATAACATTTGATCCTACGGTATTATCATACAAAGATTTGTTAGAGATTTTTTGGAATATTCATAATCCAACTCAACTAAATAGACAAGGTGAAGATATTGGAACACAATACAGATCTAGTATTTTTTATACATCAGAAGAACAAAAAATTCAAGCTGAGGAATCATTTTTACAATTTGATAATGGAGAATTGTATGAAGATAAATTTGTAACAACAATAGAGCCTTTAGATAAATTTTGGCCAGCAGAAGATTACCATCAAGGATACTACAATGAAAATCCTGAAACGCAATATTGTTCTACTGTAGTGGGACCAAAAATTGCAAAGTTTAAATCTAAATTTAAACAAATTTTAAAGTAAAATATTAAAAAAAAACATCAAATTTATTTGATGTTTTTTTTAATAAATAGATATATCAATAATTAATTAAAAATTTATATCAACTTTAAAATAAAACTATTTTTCAGTCAAATATTTCCAAAAACGTTTCGGTAAAAGTTGAACATGTAATCGTGTGTTTTTACGTGCCTCAATATTGGTTGATTTAAAATATGATTTCCATAACTCTTGGTACAAATGTTCATCAATATTGGTGTATTCTGTTGGTAAATTAGATGTTTTTGGAATAAAATCAATTTTTATTTCTTGAATGTTTTTTAATTCTCGATCATGTATAATTCCATATTTTCTTGTTAAATCGTAAATAATCCAATTCATATTGGCATATCTATTTTTAAAATGACTAATAATTAATGGAATAACATTGTATTTAGGTTCAATTTTAGCAAAAAACATATCCTTACTAATTTCTTCAAAACGAATAAAAGCTTCATGATGATGTTTTTCTCTATTCACAGAGCGATTCATTTGTATGACATACAATACATGTTCGTTCCCATAATTATTTTGTACATCTGAGTTGCTATTTAAAATAAGGCAGCAATAACAAAATAATTGTTGAAAAGCTTCTAATTCTTCTGATAAAAATACAGCTTGAATTGCACGATAATTAGCAGGTTTTAATTTGTTTTTTAAAGCTTTATTAACTCGCTTAGCTTTTTCATTATCAGAAATGACACTATATTTTTCATCAAACATCGTTGCTTGATACATATATTCAGGAAATACTTTAATAGCTTTAGGTTTTCTAGTATAAAAATCAAAAATTAAAGTTAGGAATCCTTCAAAACTACCATCAAAAACATAATTTTCCATTAATCAAATAAGTTTAATTGATTCGGAATGTTTTTCAAATATTTGCTTTTACTTGTACTCAATATTTTATTTTTTATTTGTGATGGTAAATAATCTTTGATATGGTAATTATCATCTGCACATTTCATAAAATATCGCGCTCTATTGTATGCAATTCCAAATTTTTTAAGTTGATAGGCATATATGTTTCCAAATTTTCTGGCTTGCATAATTTTTTTTGCTGAACCTACACCAATACCAGGAATTCTAAGAATAAGATGATAATCAGCCTTATTAATATCTATAGGATAAAGATGTAAATTTCTTAAAGCATAACTCAATTTTGGATCAATATCAGTATCTAAATGAGGATTATTCACATTCAAAATCTCATTGACATTAAATTGATAGAATCGCATTAACCAATCTGTTTGGTACAATCTGTTTTCTCGAAGCAATGGCGGTTGTGTACCAATAGATGGCAACATTGTATCATTATGATTAATGGGAATAAACCCAGAATAATATACACGTTTCAGGTTATAATCGTTGTAATATTGATTAGCAGTGTGCATTATCTCCATATCATTTTCTGGTGTTGCACCAATTACCATTTGTGTTGATTGTCCTGCTGGTACAAAAATAGGAGTAGATTTAATTAATTTTCGTTCAGTGTTAAATTCTGTCATTTGTTGGTTAATGAACCCCAAAGGTTTTTTTACATCATCGTGAGATTTTTCTGGTGCAACTAATTTCAATCCTTTTTCTGTCGGCATTTCTAAATTAATCGACATTCTATCTGCATACAAACCAGCTTCTCTCAATAATTCAGGGCTTGCACCAGGAATAGTTTTTAGATGAATATAACCATTGTAATTTTCTTCTAAACGTAACTTCTTAGCAATCAAAAGCAAACGTTCCATTGTAAAATCTGCATTTTTGAAAATTCCTGAACTAAGAAATAAACCTTCGATATAATTACGTTTGTAGAAATTAATTGTTAAGTCGACAACTTCTTGTACTGTAAAAGCAGCTCTTTTTATATCATTACTTTTTCGAGATACACAAAAAGCACAGTCATAAATACAGTGATTTGTTAAAAGAATTTTGAGTAAAGAAACGCACCTTCCGTCTTCTGTAAAAGAATGACAAATTCCAGAATAATGACCATTTCCTAAACCATTTTTTGTGTTTTGCCTTTTACTTCCACTAGAAGAACATGATACATCATATTTAGCTGCATCAGCAAGAATACTTAATTTTTCATTAATTCTATCGAAGTTCATCTTTTTGCTTTTAGGCAAATAAAAAGATGAATTAAGCCATAAAGTGTCGTGATTAAAAAATTAACTTAATCGTATTCAAGATTAATTAACAACTCCGTTTTTAATCGACTAATAAAATTACAATCCAACTCATATAAAAGAATATCGATTAGTTGAGAAAGAAAATCACGATGAATGTAGTTTAAAACAAGTGTATTTTCTTTTAAATAAAAATAGAAATCATATTTAATAAAATAACCAGAAAATTCATTAATTTTTATAATATTTAAATCAATCAAATCAATATAGTTTTGAAATGTAGATGAATGATTGTTCTTTACTAATTGAGCTTTTTCTGTTGATGAGTTAATGAAAGAAAAGTTTAAATTTTCGATTTCATCACTAAAAAATAAACGCACAAAATCTCCTTTAGGATAATCATTAATGTATAAATTAAAACGATCTCCTTTTTGATATAATTGAAATAATTGATTAAACTGACGAACTGTATCCACCATTTTATCAGAGATTTAGATGTATAAATATACATTTTAAATTTTAGTAGACAAAATCTTTATTGCATTATTTTCTAAATAAATTGATAAATTTCACTATAGTATTTTGTGCTCTAAGCTATTATTAGTTACCTTTAAAATCATAGAATACTAAATAATAAAAAAATGAAAATTGCAGTAATTGGAACTGGTGCATTGGGTGGTTTTTACGGAGGAATGTTAGCGAAGAATGGAAATGATGTACATTTTTTATTAAATAGCGATTATGATTATGTTGCAAAAAACGGTTTAACAATAGAATCAGATATACATGGAACTTTTAATCTAAAAGATATACATGTTTATAAGGATATAAATGAAATGCCAATTTGTGATGTAGTTCTTATTTGTCTGAAATCGACTAAAAATAGTTTTATTAAAAATATAAAGAAAATAATCAATGATTATTCATTAATAGTTATTATTCAAAATGGACTAGGAGTAGAGGAAGAAATTGCTCAACTATTTCCAAAAAATAATATTATTGGTGCTTTGGCATTTATTGCTTCAAATAAAATAGGACCAGGTCATATTCATCATTTAGAATTGGGAAGATTAAAATTAGGAAGTTTTAATCATCAAAAAACTCCTTTGGTTGATGATTTAATTAAGGTTTTCAAAACTTCTGATATTGATGCTATATATACAGATGAGTTAAAGTATATACGTTGGCAGAAACTTATATGGAATATGGCATTTAATGGAACTTGTGTTATTTTAAATTGTACGACAGATAAATTACTTTCTAATATCCATACAAGAGAAATGATTTACGAATTAATGAGAGAAACTGTTAGTGCAGCCAAAGCTTGTGGTGTAAATCTTCCTGATGATGAGGTAGATAAAATTGTTGAAACAACTGATCGTATGAAACCATATAACCCAAGTATGAAATTAGATTATGATAATAAAAGAGAAATGGAATTGAAGTATATTTATGAAAAACCAATTGAGCATGCAAAAGCTGCTGGTTTTGAAATGAAAAAAATGAAAACATTACTTCAGTTACTTCATTTTAAACAAGCTGAGTATTTTCAAGATTAATTCTATAAATTATATATTAACCTCTTAATCTTTAAAGTTAGGAGGTTTTTTAAAGCTTATCATTTAGATGTTTTTTTATTGCTAAGTTTACAATATAGTGTCTTTTCTTAACTTGTTTTAAAAATGATTGATCTCTTGAATTTTTAAAAATTTTATCACATCTTCTAAGATAACTGATATAATTAGATTGATTTTTTATTGGTAGTTGACAAAGTTCAAGATCGAATTCTCCATTATTTTTTAAATAGAATTTACTTCTACTTCTAAACTTCTGTTTTATTTCATGAGTTTCTGAATCAATATCATCTAATGGGCTATTATATAATTTTTTAATTTGATTTTTAAATACTGCTTTCTTATTGAAAGGATTAGTATTTTCTAATTTATTCGCTCTATTTGCTCTTCTTTTTACAATAGAAATAATTCTTCTGTAATATTTAGCAAGATTAGTAGATTTTATAGTTGTATTATACCCTCTAAATTCGAACCCTAAATAAATTAAAGGTTTATTAATTTTTTCTTTAAGATTATCAATCTTAATCGAAGTTAAGCGTGTTTCCTTTTTTTTATTAAATGCTAATTTTTTAAAAATAAATTGTTCTGTTTTACTTTCACTGATTTTCAAAAATGATTCTTCAATTTTTTGAATGATACTCTTTTTAATTAATTCTACTTCATCTTGTTTACAGATAATTAATATATCATCAGAATATCTTCTGTAATAAATATTAAGCTTCTTAACTAATTCATTAATTATGAATTGATCAAAATCTAACAGATAAATATTGGCTAAAGTTGCACTTATTGGTAAACCTTGTGGAATACCGATATTCACTTTTTTTTCATTATCTAAAATTTTATAAAATGAGTTTTTATAAACCGTGATTTCTTTATTCTTTATAGCATTTCTGAAATCTTTATTATCATAGAAGAATGATTTATATCCCTTATGACGTCTAATCTCACTTAGTTTTTTTTCATCAAAACCAGCTCTCCTCTTTCCTCTATTTTTATGAACTCTCAAATCATCACGATGTACATATCTAAATTTAGTACACGCTTTAAATACTTTATAATGATGTTTAGGTAGTTCTTTTTCATTTAAAACATCACACCATTTTTGTTTGAGTAATAAATGATCAAGACCCGAAAAGAAATTTTCAATATCAAAAGTTAGAGCAGCTACACTTTCTTTTTCAGCTCTACTTATAATTTCATCAAAAGCTTCTTTTGCAAAGTGGATTGTTCCTTTTCCTTTCTCGGAATTAGGTAGTTTTATACGACGATAAGCAATAATACTTTCATTTAGAAATGTGTCATTTTTTAAAATTTTCTCATATTTATTGTAAAGAACTGAAGAGTAGTAAGCGTATATTAAAGCATCGAAATGAGAAGCATAATGAATTGGCCTCTTTTTAGCAGTCTGTTGAAATGTACCATCATTATTTATAAATCGATGAGTTCTTCCAGTTTTTTGATTATTCTTATGTTTTGACGGATCTATTTTTTTGTATTTTCTCTCTTTAATCTCATTATACATTAATGGATAAAAGGCATACTTCTCAACTAATTTTTCATCTGTAATTAATGCATAATATTTTTTCCAGTCATTTTCGACAGAAAGTGATGGAGTAATATGTAAATATCCTTTTGATTTAAGCCAGTCTGGTTTTTCCACATTTAAATTATAAAATACTTGTTCTATGAATTAAACAATAAATGGAATTGAACTACATACACAAACGTCGGATAAGTACCCATTAACTGAGTCATTGTATTTTTTCCTAAAATTAATAAATCAACTGCAAACCCTAAAGCAATGAAGCAAAGTTTAATTATAAAGTTAATGCATTTGTTTATTTCAATAATTCTTTGTACATTAGAAGAATCTGAAGTTATCTCTCCAGAAATAAATCTTTTGTATGGTATCCTGTATCAGGTTACAATTATCGGGATGAAAATCCTTTTCCTTTCCAACTTTATTTGGCAAAGTAGTTATCGAAAATAACTTGCTATCCTGACTAATTGTAGTTCCCCATTCATAGAACAAGTTTACAAATATAGTATTATATTTACATATAAAATAAACTATATGAGACAAAGTGACATCACCTATAAAGTAGGAAATCTTGTTACCTTAAAAACACATCCCTTCACAGAAAAATGTACTGATATATACATCCAAGCTAAAGCAGAATATACACCTCCAATTTTAAATGTTTTTGAAGTTTTAATTTCTAGTGAATATAAGGAAGAAACAGGTGAAAAAGATATTCAATATCAATGCATTTATTATAATACGAAATCTGGAATATTCGAGAAAAAATGGTTTAAACATAAAGAGCTAAAACTAATTAAAAAAGAAGAAAAAGTAATTGAATTTTCAGAATCTAATTTAAAAGAATGGATTGGTAAACAAGTCATCTTAAAATCAGTTGATTTAGAACTAAATAAAAGAAAATCAAATTTAGAAATAGACAACACATTATCTCAAAAAAAGAATCATCATTTAGATTTTTTACCACCCTTACTTGAGGTTATAGGTATTGAAGAAAATGAAGATAAAAAATTATATTCTAAAAAAACTGGCGAACAAGTAAAACCAAAATATTATTTTAAAGTAAAATGGTATAATTCTATAAAAGATAAATTTTCTGAAGATATTTTACCACTTTGTGTTGTAAAAGAAGTCGAAAATCATGAGTCTTTACTAGAAAATATAAAGAATGAAGAAAAATATAAATTTGACATAATAAAAATTACCAGTGATAAAAAAATTGATGATATTATTGAGGTAAAGAATATTTATTTTAATACATATATCTATAAAGTAGAAGTTAAAAGTTTACTTACGCAAAAAGTAGATTTCATTGATCTTAAATTATTTAAAGAAATTGAAAAATTTGAATCTGAGTTATATAGTAACGAATTACTTGGAATTCATGAATCAGGTTATACACGACTAGAGCCACAGTTATTCTCAAAAAACGAATTATATAAAATTAAGTACAAAGATAATTTTGGAAGAATTACAGATCGAATTATTTATTTAGAAGATATTATTTATTTCGATGAACAATATAAACAGATGACGGTATCTGATTTTCAAAAGAAGAGTAAAGAAAAAAATAAATATGTTTGTTATACCTATTTAAAAGCAAAATGTTTTCTTAGAAATATGGAAACAAGACATTTTCAAATTGATTCAGATCATATATTATCATTAAAAAAAGTCTGTATGGAAATATAAATTTTTATCCTCATTCCCTTATAAAACCCCATTTAGCAATAACGATAGTAGTGAAAATCCTTTTGTAATTAGATGCATCTCGACTTTAGCTTAATGACTAATTACAAAAGATTGTAACAGGTAGCGTGCCCGAAGGGATTGCCATATAAATGATTGATTTAATATTTTTTTTTATCTTTAGAAATAATAACACAATTCATTTATAAAAAAATGACTAAATCTTTTGATCCCAATACTGAATCGTTTAATCGATTACTAAAACATGCCATTTCACCACGCCCTATATGTTTTGCAAGTACTATAGATAAACAAGGAAATGTAAATTTAAGTCCTTTTTCCTTTTTTAATTTAATGGGGCAAACACCACCAATTTGTGTATTTTCTCCTGTAAATAAAATGAGAGATGGAGCAAAAAAACATACACTTGATAATGTCTTAGAGCATCCAGAATGTGTAATTAATATAATAAACTATGATATTGTTCAACAACAATCTTTAACAAGTGTAGAGTATAAGAAAGGAGTAAATGAATTTGAAAAGGCTGGTTTAACACCAATTCCATCAGATCTTGTAAAACCTCCTCGAGTGAAAGAAAGTCCAATACAAATGGAATGTAAAGTACGAGAGGTTGTTTCTATTTCTAATGAACCTGGTGCAGCAAATTTAGTGATAGCTGAGATTATTAAAATTCATGTCGAGGAAAATTTTTTGGATGATGAGAATAATGTATCTCCTTTTACTTTAGATTTAGTTGCTCGTTTGGGAGATGATTATTATTGTCGAGTTATTCCTGAATCTATTTTTGAGGTGGCTAAACCAACACGAACAATAGGAATAGGAGTAGATAATTTACCAGAAGAAATAAAATTTTCTAATTATTTGACTGGTAATCATCTTGGTCAGTTAGGGAATCAAGAAAAAACACCAACAAAGGAGATGGTTGAAAATTTTAAGGAACAATTAAAGCAACGATTAGAAATAGAAAAATTTAAACCAATTGAAGTAAGGCATCAAATTGCAGCTAAATTGTTAGACCAAGGAGATGTTAATGGAGCTTGGTTTTGGTTATTAATGGAATTATAATGAAAAAAACAGTCTTATTATTAGGGAGTACAGGTTTAATAGGTTCTATTGTATTAGATAGATTATTGAATGATTCAGTTTATTCAAAAGTGATAATTTTAGTAAGAAAACCTCAAGGAATTCAACATTCAAAAATTGTTGAAATTATAACTGATTTTAAATCTCCGATTGATTTAAGTTCTTTTAATAAGATAGATAGTATTTTTTCTTGTTTGGGTACGACTAGAAAAAAAACACCAGATTTGCAATTATATAAAAAAATTGAAGTTGATATTCCTCTTGCTATAGCAAAACAATGTTTAAGTAAAGGTTTAGAGAAATTTCATTACATTTCTGCGATTGGTGCTAATGAAAATTCATCTAATTTCTATTTAAAAATGAAGGGAGAAGCTGAAGTTGTTTTAACCCAATTACCTATTCCTATTCTGAATATATATCAGCCTTCTTTATTGATAGGAAATAGAAAAGAAAAAAGATTAGCAGAAGATGTAGGAGCAAAAATATATCCTTTTATTAATATTTTTTTAATAGGTGCTTTGGCTAAATATAAAGCTATAAAAGCAAGTGAATTAGCAAAAGGAATAGTAAATGTAGATGAGCAAATGAATATTAAAGGAGTTCAGGTTTTTACATATAATGATATACTTAAAAATACAAAAAAATTATGATTTTAATAGCTGTTTTATTTCCATGTTTGTCTTTTTTCTTGAGAGGAAAAATAATACAAGCTATTTGTTGCTTAATTTTACAAATAACAGTTATTGCTTGGTTACCAGCTGCTATTTGGGCTGTTGCATCGTTACTTGATAGTAGAAATAAAAAGAGAATGAAAGAATTTTCGAGAAGATAATATTTTATTATATCTATAATTTTAGCGCGTTCCCTATGGTCGGAATTTTCATTACTATTATTATTGAAAATATGTGTCAAATAATTAAAAAAGTACATAACATTTATGATTGATAAATTAATTATAAATAATTCTGTGAAGCAACACTCATTACATGTAATTAATCAATTTGAGAAAATAAGATTTGATTTTAAAAATGTTTATTTTAAAAATAATTTAAGTGAAACTGATTATAAAGGACATGTGTTAAATAGAATTGATAAAACAATAATTTTATTGAATTTAAATCTTCAAAATTTTCATGATAATCTTACAGATAAATTAAAATTTGATAAAATTTTACCAACAGCTTCAGAATATGATTATAATGAAGTTTTAAATAATTATTTTTTGCAAACTAAAACTTCTTTTATTTATAATTTATCTTCAATGATTGAAACATTTTTTAGGGAAGTTCATAAAGAATTATTTCCTGAGAAAAATATAGAAAAAAAAAGTCTTTATGATATATTAAGTCAAAATTTTTAAAAAATTAGAACTCAAAAAAAATGAAAATTGGACTGCAATGATGGTTTTATCTAATATCCGCAATACAATTCATAATAATGGAATTCATATTTCAGAAGATAGAATTTTATTTTATCATAATTATGAAATCAATTTTGTACATAACTCTCCTCAAAATATTGCACATTATGAAATTTTAGCTTTAATATTATATGATTTTTTGAATTTATTTAAGGAGATTAATTCTAAAACTAAAAATAAATAAAATATATAGCTTTTTTTAAATCTTTTAAATTAGTGGCGCGGCATCCTTTTATAAACAATTTTTTCTTTAAAAAAATAGATTTTATTGTTTGTAAAAAATATAGCAAAAAGCACACCTCGAAGTGATTGCCAAAAAAATAAATATAATTTTTAAAAAGTTTAAAATAACTTAAAGATAAAAACCCAGTAAACATTATTTACTGGGTTTTAATATATAGATTTTTTTCTATTAAGAGTGGATAGCTCTATTATCTGTAGCAGCTAAAGCAGCTTCTTTAATAGCTTCAGAGAATGTTGGGTGAGCATGAGACATTCTTGTTAAGTCTTCTGCTGATGCACGGAATTCCATTGCTGTAACACCTTCTGCGATTAAATCTGCAGCACGAGCACCAATAATATGCATACCTAAAATTTCGTCAGTATTTTTATCAGCTAAAATTTTAGCAAAACCATCAGTATCCATAGAAGCACGAGCACGTCCTAAAGCTTTGAATGGGAAAGAACCAACTTTATATTCTACACCTTCTTCTTTTAATTGCTCTTCAGTTTTTCCAACTCCAGCAACCTCTGGCCATGTATAAACAACACCAGGAATTAAGTTATAGTTAATGTGTGGTTTTTGCCCTGCCAATTGCTCAGCAACTAAAACACCTTCTTCTTCAGCTTTGTGAGCTAACATTGCACCAGCAACAACATCACCAATAGCATAAATATTTGCAACATTAGTTTGTAAGTGATTGTTTGTTTTGATACGACCTCTTTCGTCAACTTCAACACCAACAGTATCTAAACCTAAAGAACCAGTAAATGCACGACGACCAACAGCAACTAATGCATAATCTCCTGTAATTTCTAATTCTTCACCTTTTTTAGATGTAGCTTTTAATGTTACATCATCTCCATTATTTACAACAGAAGTAACTCCAGTAGAAGTATGGAATTTCATTCCTTGTTTTTTCAATACTTTAGTTAATTCTTTAGATAAAGCACCATCCATTCCTGGAATAACACGATCTGCATACTCAACAACAGTAACATCAGAACCTAAACGTAAATAAACAGAACCTAATTCTAATCCAATAACTCCACCACCAATAACAATTAAATGTTTAGGAACTTCTGGTAAAGCTAAAGCCTCAGTAGACGTAATAATTCTTTTTCCATCTGTTGGAGCAAATGGTAATTCAGAAGAAACAGATCCAGTAGCTATAATTGTATTTTTAGCTTCAATTTCTTGTGTAGAACCATCTTTAGCTGTAACAACAATATGAGTAGCATCTTTAAAAGCACCAGTACCTTCTAATACATCAATATTATTTTTGCTCATTAAGTATTTAATACCAGCTACGTTTGTATCAACAACTCCAGCTTTGCGAGCAATCATTTGAGCAAAATTAACTTTAGGAGCATCAATTTCAATTCCATGCTCTTTAAAGTGATTAACAGCGTCGTAATAGTGGTGAGAAGAATCTAATAAAGCTTTAGAAGGGATACATCCAACATTAAGACATGTACCACCTAAATTTTCTTTTTCTATAATTGCAGTTTTAAATCCTAATTGCGCACAACGGATTGCAGCAACATATCCTCCAGGTCCAGCACCTATTACGGCTACATCATAAGAACTCATATCGTTTTTATTTTGATTTAATATTTATTTTATATCTCACAAATATAACGAAACTCATTAATACAAACATTAATTTTTGACAATGAATTTTGTTAGTTTTTTAATCTTTTTATGGCATTGTTTTTATTAAGATTAATATAGATTAAAAATAAAGTTTTAATTCTTAATTCTTAGTTTTTTAATTGGGCAGGTTTTGCAAATTTTGCTTTTAGTAAGCCATTAATAATTATAGATGATAACATAACTGCAGTTGCAATATAAAAAACAATATTCATATGCTCTGCATCTCCAAATATGATACTAGCTAATATAATACCATAAATAGGTTCTAAATTAACATTTAGCATTAAAGTAAAAGCACTAACATGTTTTAAAAGATCAACAGATTCTATTTGAGCATAGGCAGTAAAAATAACCCCAAGTAAAACTAGCCAACCAAGATTAGACCAACTAATGTTTATTATTTCTGAGATTGCATCATTTTGGAATAATAATATGATAATTGATAATGTAAATAAGCCGCCAATCATTTCGTAAAAAGTTACTTTGGTAGGTTTTATAGACTTAGCCAATTTAGAGTTTAAAACAGCAAATAAAGCAGATAAAAAACTACATAAAACACCAATTATAATTCCCATTTTATATTCTGGTGTTGCATTAAATATAACGATGACACAGATTGATACAACAATCGCTAATATGATTTCAAGTAAGTTTATTTTTCGTCTAAAAAAAATAGGTTCTAATATTGCACTGAACAATGCTCCCATTGAAAGTGTACTCAATGCAACAGAAACATTAGATAATTTAATGGATAAATAGAAGGTAAACCAATGCAATCCTACAATTCCACCAATTCCCATAAGAGTAAATAACTCTTTTTTTGATACTTTAAATTGTTGTTTTTGAAATTTCATAAATACAAAAACAGCAATTGCAGCAATAAGTAAACGATACCAAACCATTGGTAAAGCGCTCATAGTGACTAATTTTCCAAAAACTCCTGTAAATCCCCAAAGCAATACAAGAAATTGTAGTCTAAATTGAACTTTTGATAACATCCATTTTTTTAACAAAAATATACTTTAATTTCATTCATTTTATAAAATTTATAATTTCTTGTAAATTATTATCTATCAGTCATAAAAATGCTTAATGAAACTAAAAAAAGAAAACTATAAATTAAAAATAAATTAGAATTCATGAAATAACTAAGATTAATAGAAAATATACTAATATAAAATTGAAATTTAATTACCTTTAAAAACTTATTTAGACTAGTCTACATATATAAACCTATTATGCAAAATATAAAAATGATTGTGACAGATATGGACGGAACTTTGTTGCGTTCAGATCATACTCTTAGTCCAAAATTTAAAGAAATATATAATAAACTAAAGGAACTTAATATTCTTTTTGTACCGGCAAGTGGAAGACAATATTATAGTATTATTAGTTATTTTGAAGATATAAAGAATGAATTGGCAATTATTGCTGAAAATGGAACTTATGTTACATACAAAGGCGAAGAAATATTTGTTGATGAATTAGACTCTATTTTAGTTAATAAAATTATAGAAAGAGTTAGAAAAATAGAAGGAGCAAATATAGTTTTAGCAAGTAAAAATGCAGCTTATGTAGAATCTACGGATCCTGTTTTTTTAGAATTTTTTAAAAACTATTACAATAAAAGTATTCAAGTTGATGATTTAACAAAAATAGAAAATGAAAAATTTATTAAAATAGCTATAAATCATCCTGAAGGTTCAGAAAAAAATGTATATCCAAAACTTTTAGAATTCGAAGAAAATGGGGTTAAAGTAGTTGTTTCTGGAGAAGTTTGGTTAGATATTATGAATACAAAATCTAACAAAGGTGTTGCATTAAATGCTTTAATAAAAAAATTAGATATTTTGCCAGAAGAAATAATGGTTTTTGGGGATTTTATGAATGATATAGAAATGCTACATTTGGCAAAATATAGCTTTGCTATGAAAAATGCTCATCCTTTAGTAAAAGAAGAAGCTAATTTTATTGCTCCTTCTAATGATGAAGATGGAGTATTGAAAATTATACAAGGATATATTGATCAATTTTAAAAAAAATAAAACAAAATAATTAATCTCGAACCTAATATTAAAAAATGTTTACTATCAATAATCGTCTAAAAAGCATTTATTTATTAAGCTTTTTACTTTTTATTTTTTCTTGTAAAAATGAAAGTTCTAACCAGAAACAAGGATTAGAAGAAAAACCTACTGTAGAAGTTAATGAAATTTTACAAGATCATAAAGATTCTGTTTATAAAGTTAAAACAGATACATTATCTTCTAATTCCAACAATGAAGATACAATTACAGAACCAAAAGAAGAAATTGAAACTCTAAAGAAGGTTGAATTAGATTCTACAAAACAATATGTTTATTTAACGTTTGATGATGGACCTTTTAAAGGAAGTAAGAATATCAATAAAATTTTAACTGAAGAAAATGTCAGAGGAACTGTATTTTTAGTAGGGTATAATGCTTTTACAAAAGAGTTAAAACAACATGTAGAAGATTATAAACAAAATCCAAATGTTGATATAGCAAATCATACTTTTTCTCATGCAAATAATAAATATAAACATTTTTATAGTAGTGCAGAAGGAGTTTATAATGATATTTTAAAAAATGAAACAACATTAGATATTCATACAAAATATGTTCGTTTACCAGCTCGTAATGTTTGGAGAGTAGATGCTAAAAAGAAAGGAGATATTTTAAAAGATGCTGATCCTGCAGCAGATTTATTAGCTAAAAATAATTATTATATTTTTGGATGGGATTATGAATGGAGTAGAAATATTCATCAGTTAGATAACCCAGAAAAAATTTATGAAGGTATAGTTCATCGATTAGATCATAATAGAACATTTGAAAAAAATCATTTAGTAATTTTAATGCATGATGACATGTTTAATACAGATCAGAATGCCGAAAAATTAAGACAATTGATAGTTTTATTGAAAAATAATCCTCGAATAGTTTTAGAAGGAGTTTCTAGTTATCCTAATAAAGTTAGCTAAAAAGAAAAAGATCCATTTTATTAAAATAAAATGGATCTTTTTTTTATACTAATTCGTAAAAATTTCTTTTACCAATTTTTACTTTTGTACTTTTGATTAAGTCGATAACACTTGTAGGATCAGTTATTTTTATTCCATTAATTTGAACTGCTCCACTTTCTATTAATCGACGTATAGCAGTTTTTGATACATCATTTTTTAATTGATGACATATTTCTAGAAGCGTTGATTCGTTTATTAATAAATCAGAAATTTTTATTGACTCAAATATCCTGTTTTCATTATTTCTTTTCTGAAATTGATTATTAAAATATTGTTCTGCTTCTTCTGCATCAATTATTGAATGATATTGAGAGATAATATTCTTAGCAATAATTTTTTTAATTAACATAGGATTTTCATATTCCAATCGTTGAATTAAGTTTTCTTTTTCTTCAATGCTAAAATCAGTTGCCAAATTGATGTATTCATTTAATAAATCATCAGGAATAGACATCGTTTTACCAAACATATCATTAGGCTCATCAGTCAAACCAATAATATTATTTAATGACTTACTCATTTTTTCTTTACCATCAATTCCTCTTAATAAAGGCATACAAATTACAATTTGAGGATTTTCGTTATAAATTTCTTGTAACTGTCTTCCCATCGTACAATTAAATAATTGATCAGTTCCTCCCATTTCTATATCAGCCTTTATATGAACCGAATCATAAGCTTGTAATATAGGGTAAACAAGTTCATGCATAGCAATTGGTGTATTTTCTGTAAAACGTTTATTAAAATCATTCCTATGCATTAATTGTGCTACAGTAACTTTAGATAATAACTGTAAAACATCAGAAAAGGGAAGTTGATTCAACCAATCTGAATTAAACATAATTTCAGCTTGTTCAACATCAATTATTTTTGAAAGTTGTTTGATGTATGTTTCAGCATTTTCTTGAACTTGATTTAGATTTAGAGGTTTTCTACTCTTATTTTTACCTGTAGGATCGCCTATTTGTGCTGTAAAACTACCGACTAAAATTACAATTTGATGTCCTAAATCTTGAAATTCTTTTAGTTTTTTTAGTACAACTGCATGCCCTAAATGTAAATCAGGTGCAGTAGGGTCAAAACCAAGTTTAATTCTAAGTTTTCTTTTTTCTTGTGTTGCTAATTCTAATTTTTGAATTAAGCCATTTTCAGGTAGAATAATAGATGTATTCTCTTTTAATAATTTTAAGTTTTTCATTATTTTTTAAATAAAAAAAGCCCGAGCATTTTGCTCGGGCTTGTAGATTATGATTAAATTTTTACGTACAATTTTAATACGAAGTATACACATAGTCTACCCGAGCAAAAATTGTATAATAATAAGTGCTAAAAAATGGTAAACGTAATATGTGTTGTAAAAACTTCATTAGTTTGACAAATTTATACCTTTTTTTTATTTTTAAAACAAAATGTATTCAAAAATTAGACAATCATATTTTTTTATTATGTTTATTTAATTTTATATACCAGTTTTATAATCAATGAATTTAGTTAATCAATAAGGTATATTTTTTTGCTTATTTTACCTTGTAACAAAGAGATTGTTTTTTTTGTTAAATAGTAAGAAAAATTGTATATTTAGTTCTAGTAATGAGGCTAGTTTTACTTGGCTCATTTTATTTTTTTACTATTACCATAAAACGAAGAAAATGAATACTCCTCACGTAATTACTGAAGAACAATTAGAAAGAGAAAACATCGAGATCGCTAGACGTTACAAGGAGATGTTAAAAAATACGTATGTCACATTATCAGATGATGATAAAAAATTAATCCGTAAAGCATTTGATTTAGCTGTTGAAGCCCATAAAGATCAAAGAAGAAAAACGGGAGAACCATATATTTATCATCCGATAGCTGTTGCTAAAATTGTTGCAGATGAAATTGGTCTAGGAGCTACTTCTATTGCATCAGCATTGATGCATGATGTTGTTGAAGATACTGATTACACGATAGAGGATTTAGAAAAACTTTTTGGACCTAAGATCGCTAAAATTATAGATGGATTAACAAAAATATCTGTATTGAATCGTCAAGATATTTCAATTCAATCCGAAAATTATAAAAAATTATTATTAACTCTTTCTGAGGATGTACGTGTTATTTTAATAAAAATTGCTGATCGACTTCATAATATGCGTACACTAGATAGTATGCGAGAAGATAAGCAATTAAAAATTGCTTCTGAAACAGTTTTTATATATGCTCCATTGGCTCATAGAATGGGATTATACAATATCAAATCTGAATTAGAAGATCTTAGTTTAAAATATACTAAACCAGATGCTTTTTTTAATATAGAACATAAATTAACAGAAACAAAAATAGAACGTGAAGCCTATATTAATAATTTTTGTGAAATAATTTCTGAAAAGTTAAAGGCTGAAGGATTAGAGTTTGAGATAAAAGGCCGTTCTAAATCAATTAATTCCATATATAAGAAAATAGTTAATCAAGGAATTCCTTTTGAAGAAGTTTTTGATTTATTTGCTATTAGAGTTATTTATCGTTCTGATAAAAAGAATGAAAAATTTTTAGCTTGGAAAATATATTCAATGATTACGGATTTATTTATACCAAATCCTAAACGTATGCGAGATTGGATTTCTCAACCTAAAACAACTGGTTATGAATCTTTACACGTTACTGTAATGGGACCACAAGCTCGCTGGGTAGAAGTACAAATACGTTCTGAAAGAATGGATGAGGTTGCTGAAATGGGAATAGCGGCTCATTATAAATACAAAGAAAATGTATCTGATGATGACACAAAAGTTGATGAATGGATTCATCAAGTGCGTGAGATGTTAGAACAAGAAGATACAAAGGATGCAATAGAATTTATGGATAATTTTAAATTTAATTTGTATTCTAAAGAAATTTATGTATTTACGCCTAAAGGAGATTTACATTCTTTACCAAAAGGAGCAAGTTCTCTTGATTTTGCTTACTCAATACATTCCAATGTAGGAGATCATTGTTTGGGGGCAAAAGTGAATGGAAAATTATTTCCCCTTTCTCATAAATTACAAAGTGGAGATCAAGTAGAAATTATAACATCAACACAGCAGAAACCAAAATTAGAATGGTTAGAATATGTTGTTACAAGTAAGGCTAGAAGTAAAATAAAAGCTTCTCTTAATTCTGATAAACGTAAAATTGCAGATGAAGGAAAAGAAATTATTTTAAGAAAATTAAGACATCTTAAAGTTGATTTTAATGAGAATACAGTCAACCAAATGCAACAATATTTTAAATTAAGTTCTAGTCAAGATATATTTTATAATGTTGCAATGGGAATCATTAACAACAATGATTTAAGAAAATTTGCTGAAAGAAACTCTGGATTTACAGGATTAATAAATCGTTTCAGAAAATCAACATTTTCAACAGCTAAAAAAGAAGAGGTTAATGTAGTAGATAAATCAAAATTAGATAGTTTAGTTTTTGGGAATGATGAAGAACGTTTAGATTATGAATTGGCAAGTTGTTGTAATCCAATTCCAGGAGATAAAGTTTTTGGTTTTATAACTGTATCCAAAGGGATTAAAGTGCATAAAGTTGATTGCCCAAATTCGGTTTCTTTACAAGCTAATTATGCCTATAGAATTATAAAAGCTAAATGGATTGATTCTTCACAAAGGGAATTTAAGGCTTTGATTGAGATGGAAGGATTAGACAGAGCTGGAATGGTAAGTGATATTACTTTGGTTATTTCTAAGAATAATTCTCTGAATATTCATAGTATAAATTTATCAGAAGATGCAGGTATTTTTGATGGAAAAATAACAGTTTCAGTAAAAAATAAATCTGAATTAGAGAAAGTAATGCTTGATTTGAAAAATATTGATGGAGTACAATCAGTCAAAAGAACTTATAAAAATTAAAAAAAATACGTGATGTAATTTGAATTAAAATTTTAGTTCGAATTGATAGTTTTTATTCATAAAATAAGAAAATATAAAGTAATAAGGTTGTTTTTAAAATTATTAAAATACCATTAATTTTAACAACCTTTAATTATTGAAATTATTATAAAGATTAAAGTAAACGAAAAAATTATATAGAAAATATAAGAATGAATGCAAAAGTGTGGAGTAAAACAATAGCAAGTATTTATTTTTCTAATATTTTCTTGATTTTTTTATCCTTAGCTCTTAATATAGAAACTGTAATAAAAATAGGTTTACCAATCAATTCTTTAGAATATTATTTATTTGTTACTTCTGCTACAGTGTTATTTTATTTATATGCTTACAGAGTTCCTAAAAAATTTAAATATTCTAGTAATATTAGAATTCAATTCTATATTGATAATAGAAAAAAAATAGATTTTTTTGCATGTTTTTTAATAATATGCTTTACATATTCTGGGATTAAACTTTTTAATAAAAGTATAGATCATGTAGATATAATGTCATGGAAGTGGATATTAGTCTTAATACTTACAGGTATTTTTGCTTTTGGATATTATGATTTTAATATAGGAATTTCTTTAAGGAAAACAATGTGGTTAAAACCATTTTTAATTGGTTGGACATGGGCAATTACAACTGTATTTTTACCTGTATTATTTTTAATGTTAGAAAATAATAGACATTATCCATTAGATGCAAAATTTTATTTTCTTTTTATACAGACTTTTATGTATTGTTTAGTTAATGCCATATTATTTGACTTAAAAGATTATGAAGATGATAGCAATAGAAATTTGAAAACATTTGTGGTGAAATATGGTTATCATTTTACATTAAATAAAATTATATTACCATTAATTTTTATTGGCTTTCTTAGTTTTTTATTATTTGGAATATTGTATAATTTATATTTACATAGAATATTATTTATGTTAATTCCAATCATAGGTTTAGCAATTTTTTCTTTTAAACTTAATAGACCAAAGCCAATTCTTTATTATTTAATTGCAATTGATGGAATGATTTTCCTAAAAGCTATCTGTGGTATACTAAGTGTTGTTTTATTTGAATAATGAATTATAATTTTATCGCACCATATTATCATTTTCTTAGCAGTTTGTTTTTTATGAACAGACAACATCTTGCTCATTTTACAATTTTAGACTTTATAAAAGAAAATGATAGAATACTTTGGATAGGAGGAGGAGCTGGTAAATTTATTCCTGAGATTGATAATTTGAATAAAAATATAATAATTGATTATATTGATTTTTCTCCTAAAATGATTGAACTAGCTAAAAAACAATCATGCTCAAATTTAAAAATAAATTATATCGTAGCAGATATTCTAGATTATCCATTAGTAGAAAAATATGATGTAATTATGACAACATTTTTATTTGATCATTTTTCTCAAAATATCGCAGAAAATTTGTTTTATAAAATTAATAATTCGCTTAAAAATAATGGAATTTGGTTTTATGTTGATTTTATACAAAATCAATCTAAATGGCAAAAAAATATTACCAAATTAATGATTTTATTTTTCAAATTAATAATAGGTTTAGATATATCTAATTTACCTAAAATGAATTCAATTTTTAATAAAAATTATGAAATTAAGACACGTAAATTATTTTTTAGAAAATATATAGAAAGTGTAGTTTATAGAAAAAAAACTAAATTATTCTTTAAATAAAAAAGATTCACTTCTAGAAGTGAATCTTTTTTATTTTACATATAGTCTGTGTCTAATTTACCTTTTTTGAACTGAATAATATTAAGTTTACTCATAGCCCAAATACAAGGATACATAGGATCAAATTCCCATTTTTTAACTGCAAAATTAGGTCTTCCACCAAATTTATGATGATTGTTATGTAAACATTCTCCCCACATTAACCAATCTATCGGCATTAAGTTAGTAGATGTATCACCAACATCAAAATTACGATATCCTAATTTATGAGAAAACCAATTTATAACAACACCATGAAGAGGACTCATTAAAACTTGTAATGGAATAAAAACAAAATATGTCCATAATGGAGCATCAACAGCCACATAGATTAAAATGTAAATTAATACCCATGCTAATCTTACAGCATTATTTCCAGCAAATTTATCCCAAGCTCTCCAAGAAGGAACACCTTTTTTAAATTTAGCGAGTACATTTACTTTATCTAAATCAATTTGATTATATACAATTCTTGTTCTCCACATCATAGAAAAGAAATTACTATCGAATTGAGGAGAATGAGGATCTTTCTCTGTGTCAGCGTACGCATGATGGTGTCTATGCATAACGCCATAAGTATATGGACTTAAGTAAGATGACCCTTGAAAAATCCAAGATAAAACATGAAATGTTTTTTCCCAAGCTCTAGACATTGTAAACATAGCATGAGATGCATATCTATGATGAAAAAAAGTTTGGAAAAATAAAGACGCATACCAATGTATGACGAAGATAATGATTACTGCTGTCATTACTAATAAAAAATTTTAGCAAATATAACGTTTAGATTTGTTATATTAGGTATTCAAAATCATAGAATCATTAATTATTTTTATTTATAATGAATAAAAAATTGTTTAAAAACATTCTTACTTCCCAAATACCAATAGCTTGGATAGCTGGAGTAAGATTAGAATCGTGGCAAGAAAATGAATTGTCAATTCGAGTAAAATTAGGTTTTCTTAACCAAAATCCATTTAAAAGTATGTTTTGGGCTGTACAAGGAATGGCTGCAGAATTTTCTTCTGGCTTGATGGCTCAAGATAAGATTACAAAATCAGGAAAAAATATTTCAATGCTTGTTTTAGGTATGCAATCCAAGTTTGTAAAAAAAGCTGTAGGCAAAATAGTTTTCACATGTACTGATGGATTAGCAATAGAAGATGCTATAACTAAAGCAATAGAAACGAATGAAGGAGTAACGTTAAATGTTACAAGTAGGGGTGTAGATGAAGCTGGAGATTTAGTTTCTGAATTTCAATTTATGTGGACATTTAAAGTAAGAAATTAAAAGTTTAAAAAATATCCATGAATTAGTTCATGGATATTTTTTAAACTTTATATCTATTTATTATTCTTCAGTATATCTTCAAAAAAGCTTTTAGAATCATCATCAAAAGTTGGTTTTTGTAAAAGTAATTGAGAAATTTTTACAATTTTATCAAAATCTTCTTGAGTAAAATATTCACCAAAATTATTACTACAAAAATCTCCGATATTTCCTAAAACTACATTAACTTCTTCTTGGTTTAATTCTCCTTTTTGTTTCCAACGTTGACGAAATAAACTTGCTGCTAAATAAGATGAAATGTCAATCAAATCGTTGATAGAGATATTATCTCCATCTTTTAGTTTAGACATAATTAATGTGTCCATATCACGAAAAATTACATCTCTTATTGTTAATTCTTTTTCTTCCATTTTAATTTTTCTGTCACAAAATTAGAGATTAAAATTAGCATCAACCTGAAATTTCATAATTTCTTTTGTTGTTGGATGCATTATTTCTAAATATTCAGCATGTAAATGTAATCGTTTATCTTTTGTTCCATATAAATCATCACCAATAATTGGTGTATTAAGCCCTAGTTGATGTGATGAATGCATACGTAGTTGATGCGTTCTACCTGTGATGGGATAAAAATAGATTAATGTTTTATTATTTTTTCTTTTAATTACTTCATAACGAGTTTTTGCCGCCTTCCCATATTCATAACAAACCATTTGTCTTGGTCTATCTTCTAAATCAACACGTAAAGGTAAATCTATAATTCCTTCATCATTAGTAACATTCCCATCTAATAGGGCAATATATCTTTTAGTTACTTTTCTTTTTATAAATTGTTGTTGTAGAAGTTTATGGCTTTCTTTATTTAATGCTAAAATTAAAATTCCTGAAGTAGACATATCTAATCGATGAATAATAATTGGTCCTGTCGCATTAGGATATTTATGTTTTATTCTTAAATAAACTGAATCTTTGATTTCAATCCCAGGAACAGATAAAAATTCTTCTGGTTTATTAATTACAACAATATCATTGTCTTCGTATAAAATTTCTAATTCTTTAATATTAGAATTTTGAGTCAAAAGTAAATTTTCATTCAATTCAAGTCCTTTCAACATATGTCCTAAAATAGGCTCACATTTTCCTGTACAAGCAGGATAAAAATGTTTATGTTTTCTTACTTCAGATTTTGGAGAATCTCCCCACCAAAATTCTGCCATACAAATAGGTTGTAAGTCATTAAGAAAAGCATATTGCAATAATTTTGGTGCTGCACATTCACCTGCAGCAGCTGGAGGTTTTTGAAAAGCTGTTTGTTCAAAAATAGTTCTTAATCCTTTTTTTTCTTTAAATTGATTAAGAAATTGATATTGATCAAATAGTTGATTTTGAAGAGCGTTTGATTTATTTTTTCGTTCTTCTTTTAGAGATTCAATTTCAATTTTATAATTGTTTATTTTTTCTAAAATTTCATTTCTAGTCGATTCAATTTCTTCATTTAATTTTCGAAACTCATATTTATCTCTTAAACTTTGTTTGATCAAATCTTCTTCAAATTCTTTGAAAGCATTTGTATCAGAGGATAAGCTAAAGGATTCTCTTTGTTTTTTTCGATCATTTTTGTTTGATTTCAAAAGTTGCTTTCCTACAGTAATTCTTTCTTTAGATTCAGATTCAAAATTTTCTAAATAATTCTTTAATTGAATGAATTCAGTATTATTTTCTAATTTCTCTAAAATAGCATTAATCTCATTTAAACGTTCCTCTTGTTCAAGAAAAAAACCTTGTGTATTTAACATATCAAATACAGGAGGAACAAATATTTTATGATGATTTGTGTTTGCTAATTTTCCAGAAACTGCAGCAATATATCCAATTTCATTGAATTTATTTTTTACAACTAAAACACCAAACATTTTACCAATTGGAATAGAATTTTCTATAGTTGATAAACCAAAATTATGATCAAAATCGACTTGGTTTTCTAAATAATTTTGTAATTCTTCAGCTGCTAATTTTGCTAAATTAGTCGGCTCATAATAAAATGGATAATCAAATTTTTTAGGGATTTCTATCTCAGAAATTGATTGTTTGAAGTATTGAAAATAATCAGACATTGTATTGCTTAAAATCTTTACAAAGTTATGATATAAAAAGAAAAAACAAATACTATATATTTTTATTTCATCTATTTTAGATAGCACTTACAGTGAAAACAATTCGACTTTGATAAGTATCAGCTGGTAATGTAACAGAAACTCCACTTAATTGTAGTTGAATGTTAATATTTGAATATGATGCAAGAGCTAGCACAGCTCTAATTCTATAAAGTTCAATATCTGTTAATGCAATTGGTTGATAGCTTGTACCACCTGTAATTGTACATAAAACACATAAAGTTGTACCGTTACTTGTTCGTCTTGCGGATAGAATTAATGAATTATCCCATTTAGGGTTGGCTTCATATCGAACAGAGACTTTTGCGTTCCCTAATAATAAAGGAACACTTGTAGATAGTATTATTTGATTTGTAGCACTTTCATAGGTTCCTGAATAGTTGCTTCCCGCTTCTGTAATAGTTGGTAAAGTTCCTGTCCAGCTTCCTGTAGCTGTTAAAGATTGAGCATAACAATAAAAATTAGATATTAATAGAATTATTATTAAAAATATCTTTTTTTGATATAATAAATATATTGTTTTCATTTGTTATTCTGTAATTGTATAGGTTAAAATAATAGGTGTATTAGTAATCTTAGTAAGACTAGAATAATTATTGACAGTAAGACTAAGTATTAGTTGATGGCCATTATTTACTCCATTTCCAGTAAATGCTCCACCAATTCCAGTTATAATGTTAGTAGCAACTGTATTAAGTGTAATCTGAGATGTCGGATTTCCTAATACACCTCCTCCTAAGCCAATCGCAGAATTAACTTTTAATTTAATATCTATTCCAGGAATTGTATGATTAATAGATGCTGTAATTCTTCTTGTAAGCCCACCAGATTTAATAGCTGAAGTATAATTAATCCATTTTGTTGTATTACTAGGAGGAATTATTAAAGGAGAACCAGCTTCAGATGGAGCAGAAAAATTCATTGTTATAGCTCCACTTGGTTCTATATCTAATAAACTTACGACAGGTAAAGTTACAGAAGCAGTTAGATTTGTTGTTGTTTGAGAAAAAATAGGACATGAATACAAACAAATTATATGTATGAAATGGCTTAATATTTTCATTATCTATTTCTTATGAGTATTATAATTTATTTTAATAGTTTCTTGTTGATACTTTATTTCATTTTGTTGTTTTGATATTTTAATTTTAATTTCTTTTTCTTCGGAAGCTTTCAGGTTGAATTGAAATGTATCAACTGCTATTTTATATCGTTTATCTAAACCATTTCTATATATTGTAACTTTCCAATCTCCAGGACGTAAATAAGTAAAATTAAATTTTTCTCCAAGTACTACTATTTTTCTAAAAATTTCTTCGTTATGAGATGCTTCAACGATAACACTTTCTTTTTTATCGCTACTATTATTTTTTTTGTCAAAAAATTCTAAATCTCCATAAATAGTTGCAGCTGTTGTAAGTCCGAAATTAAAAATATTATCTCTACTATTTAGTGATAATAATATTGGTAATGGAATAGTTGTAATATCATTAATATTTAATGTAGATCGATCTATTTCCAAAAAATAATCACCAGGAATAATATTTTTAAATGTATAATTTCCATTCTTATCAGTGATTGAAATATAATTACCAAGAGTAAGTTTTATTCCATCAATTTTTTGAATATTTTGTCTATTAATATTACCTGATAATGTAACATATTCTGCTATTTTTTTAATAGGAATATTTATACGCATTGTATATTTTAAAGAGAAAATATAATCTTTATTTCCTAATTGACCTCGATGTAGTGCATATCTTCCAGAAAGATCAACTTCATGCCCCGGAAATAATTGTTGATGAAATATAATTTCAAAAAGATTTCTTGATTGGTAGTATTCTTCTGGTAAATAATTATTTTGATAAAATAAACTAAAATTAGTTTTATCAGATAAATGACTTATAACTCTTGCTCCATAAAAAAATTGTTTTTGACTTTCTAGTAAATATCTAGATGTATTTGCATAACTAGCAAATAAATTAAATGAAGTTCTAAATTTATCAAATGTAATAGTGCTAGTGTAAAAGCTTGATTTTCCCTTAAAACCAGTTAAATAATTATCAGTTTGACCAATTTGAGCATCAATATTTATTTTAAAAATCCCCAATTGTTGATTAATACTTACTTTAAAATATTTTTCATTATAATCAAATTGCTTTGGTTCTAAACGATCTTGATATTTCTGAAAACCATTATAAAATAAAATTGAACCACTTGAATGATAATTATATTGTATACCATATTGAAAAAAATCTCTGTATGGCGCTGCTAAAAGCAAAGTATCTCTTTCAAAGTTTTTTGCATCTTTTATATAATTAGCGAAAAAATTTATTTTTTCAGCTATTTTATAATTTAAATTACCATTTACAGAATTTGTATTTGTAAAATAACCAGCAAATTTTGGGTTAGATCTCATATATATAATTGATCCATCAATTTTTTTGAATCTTGCTTGTCCTTGAAGCATATAAGCATTACCTACTAGTTCTTTTGTTTTACTATAAGCAATTTCTCCAAGTAAAGTTATATTCTCTGAAGCTTTTAGTTTTCCTGTTATGTATGGAATGTTTGCATCTGAGTTTAAAGGAATGTTACTAAAGTTATCATCTTCTATTTTTGGTGTTTTATAAAGATATCCAATTTTTATTTCAGAATTTTTACGAATTTTGAAAGAAGAATATATATTAAATTCGTCTTTTATATCACGAAAGAATCTTGGACGATTGTAAAATCCTCCGATTTCAAATTTTTTGAAATTATATTGTATCTCTATACCACGACCATATCTTGCATATTCTGTTAGGTAGGAAGCTGAGTAAGTTTTATCTCCTATATGGGCAAAAAAATGATCATTTTTATAATTTAAAAAATATTCTTCATATTGAACAAAAGAGTTAAATTCAACAGGATTAGCAGTTAAAGCACGAAATTCAATTCGATTTTTATTTTTTTCATCCAGAGAACCCCTTCCGTATATTTCTCCTTGAAAACCATCACTATATCTATTCATATTTTCCATAGTTATTTGTGATATTGATGCTGATATTGGCAATCTATGATATATATCTTTTTGTTCAGGTTTAGTAGAAATAATTTTTACACTTGAATAAACTGTAGTATTTTTATTAGGATTATCTTTTGATAAAACTGATAAATTAATATTTTGTATTTCATTTTGTTTTAATTCAGAATCAGTTGTTTTGTAAATTGTAATGACTCTAGATTCTTTGGGTTTTAAAACAATAGAAGTATCTTTATCAATAATAGCATTTTTACTTTCTAAAGAAAGATGTTCATCTATGTTACCTAAATTTTTAACCAAAAAATTAATACTAATTTTTTCTCCAGCCTTTACATAATCAGGCGATTCTACTACTAATAAAGAAATATCTCTTTTCTCTGAAATATATATATCAGTTTCTTTTATAATTTTAGATTGATCTAATTGACTAATAGCTTCTAGTTTTATTTTATATTTTCCTTCAGTAGTTTCAGTTGAAATTTTTAATGGAACAACATAAACTTTTTTTTCTTTTGATACAATTCTCAGTTTATCACTTTTTAAAATAGGAGAAATATTTTGAGTAGATGAACTAATTTTGATATCGTAAAAATTATCTTCAGTGGTTATATTTTCTAATATAAGTGAAATAGATGTAGATGTTCCAGGTAATAATACATTATCTTTTTGGTTAGAATTATCAATTAATTCTTGAGAAAATATTATTACCGGAAATAGAATATTAATTATAAAAATTATCCACTTTTTAATCATTTTTTATTTCTAATTCTACATTTATAGCAAAAGAATTTTCTTCTTCATCAGTTGCTATAATTACAGCATTATATTTTTCAGGTAAAACTTTATCTATATCTATGTAAAAGGATTTTGAATTATTAGGCAATAATCCCATTGCTAAGCTAGAATAAGTACCAACTTTTTCTCCTTTATTATTATATAGTTCAATGGACGCAATTGGTTTGCAGTATAGGTCTCCATTATTGATCACTCCAATTTTTAATATTTTTCTACCTTCTTCTTTTTCTACCTTTATGTTTTCAAATTTAAGATCAGTATTAGCATTATCTGTTTTATAATCTGTTATAATTTGTATTGCATATCTTACGATAGAAGTAATGTTTACGCCAAACTTATCATTATTAGGTTTGATATCTTCTACAGGCTCTACAATAATTACACTCCAATAACTACCTACATTTATTAATTTATCCGAGATATTAATTTCATATAAAATTTCTGTTTTTTCTTTACCTTTTAATGTAAGGAGATTGGTATTTAATTTGATCCATTCTGCATTGGATCTTTTATTTGTATGTAGATTAGTATATGTTATAGATCCGTCTGATTTATAAGAAAAATCTTGTAAAAATAGTTTTACATTTTGTGTGTTATTACTTGTATTTTCTATTTCTATTTTTCCTTTATAGACCTTACCGTTTTCTACCTTATAAGTATGTGTAAGTCCGTTTAATACAACGATTCCTGCATTTAAAGATGTAAACGTGAAAAATAATACTATAAAAAAGTATAAATATTTTTTCATAATTACTTTTAGATAAAAATTATATAATAAAAAGAGAAGATTATTTTAAATAAAATCTTCTCTTAATTGTGTTTAAAATATTATTTTTTAATTGTCAGATATAGTATAAGTTACCATTGCTACTGTAGAAGCAGAAGCTTCAATATCTTCATAATTTGAAGCACTTCCACCAGCAACTAATGCATAAGTTAGGTTGTGACCATTTGTAGCTCCATCTCCAGTATATGCACTTCCTATCCCTGAAATAATAGTTTGATCTGCGGCACTTAACGTTAGTAGAGCAGAAGGGGTTCCTAATGTTCCACCGCCTAATCCTGTTGCAGCTCCAGCAGTTACATTAATATCTATTCCAGGTATAACAGATCCTAATTTCACAGAAACATTTCTTGTAGGATTATCTGTTGATTTTATAGAAGAATAATTTAGCCACAATGAATTATTTGGTGAACTAGGAACAATAGGATTTCCAGCTTCTGTTGGAGCTATAAAACCTAAAGTAATATTTTTTGTAGCGGCTGGTTCGATATCTAATATAGCAACTTCAGGGATTGAAATTGTTATAGTATGATTATCTGTATTCGTGTCTTGTGCATTTAAATTTGTAGAAATTGATAATGCAATGATAAACATTGTAAGTGGTAATGTAAATTTTGTCATAATGATTAAGTGTTAAAATGCTATAATGCAAATTAGTAAAAAAAATAATATAAAAAATAAAAATATTTTATTTTAATGTTAAATTGTTTGATTTGAATTTCAGATGTTTATATTTGTTTTTACTTTTACTTAAACCAAGTATTGAAGAAACATTATATATGATTATCAAATATTTTTTATCATTATTTTTTCTATTTTTTTTAGCTAATTATGAAATTAAAGCTCAATATTTCAATGATTTTTATATTAAACAACAATTAGGTTTTTATGAAGAGAAAGATTCTAAAGCTTATAATGCTTTGGAAGTTTTAAGAAAATTTATTTTGGAAAAAGATAAGTCAGCATTTGTAAAGAATTCAAGTAATGATTATTTCGAAAAATTTATAAGTATAGTATTTAATCCTTATTTGTCTCAAAATTTTTATAGTTATATACCTACTACATATTATATAAAGAATAATGTAATTGTATTTGAAATGGATGTAATTGAATCTGTTGAAATCAATAATAAAATTATAAATATCGTTTATGTAAACACTTATATTCCAGTAGATTTTAAAAATAATTTAATTTTATTGGATGAACAAAATATAGATTTACTTCCAAATATCAATAAAAGAAATTATGAAGGTATTAGTATAATTAGTAACCATATTCTCAGTAATAATAAAGGTGAAATTTTAGAAATAAAAAAATATATTCGTCAAAAATCTAAAGCTTTATCAATATCTAATAAAACTTTGAAAAATGGTAATCTAACAATTTTAGCATCTAGCAATTTAAATGATGGATACTTTTATTATGGTATAAATAAGTATATAAATTATGTTAATAATTATTCTAATAATAAAATTTTTGCAGGAAACCATTCATTATTTTATAAACATGAAATTATTCACTATTTACTAAATTTTAAGACCAAAGATAAAATTAATCCAATAATTGATGAAGGACTTGCGACTTGGCTAGGTGGTTCTACGAAATATTCTTACAATCAGTTTTTAAAGAAATCACTTGAAGGAAAATCAAATTCTGAAATAGATATAATAATAGATAATTTTCTTTCGGATGACAATAGTGAAAATAATAATAAGTATGAATATTTTATTAGAGCTTTATTTGTAAATGCTGTATTTAAGTCTGAGAAAATACTTGATCAAACTATTTTGAATAAATTGATTAGTGAAAAAATGTATGTTCTTTCAGTTAATGAGATTATAGAAGAATTAAATTTAGACAAAAATGAATTAAGGACATTTATAAAAACTAAAATAAATAACTTAAATAATTAATATAAAAACATTTATAACCATTCATCATTACTTTTAATATCTTCTAATTCATAATAAATAAATTACATGAATTTGAAAACTTTCTAACGGTCGATTGTATGCTTTTAGAAGTCTTTAAAAAGATTCGTTTATCTAGAAGTAAAATCTGTAAAAGTCTATTATGTTACACAAAAAAAGGTTTTTTTACTTCTCAAAATTTTCACTTTTATAGTTATAAATTACACAATGTTTGTTTTATAAATCGATTTTTTAAAGTTTTGATTTATCTTTTGGATTCATTTATAATATTCATTATTCACAAGATTTTACAGCTTGGTGATAAAGGATATTTTTATCAGTTATGTGATCAATTTATGACTAGAAGAAATTATGATAAAACTTTTGAATGTTTTTAAAACTAGAATTTTAGCTAAAAAAAAATAACATTAATAATTCTTAAACTTATTAATAAACTTCTTTTAATAGGAAACATAAATAAACGAAATATTAACCTCATTAAATAATGCAATATACGTTAAATTATAAATTCTATTTATAAATAAATAAACAAAAGCTATTTAGTTCTGTATTAAACGAACTATAATAAGTTACATTTGTGTAAAATGAGGATTAATGGTATAATGAAGACGAAAAATCATGAAAATAATGCAGATCTTTTTTGTTGCTATAGTGCGTTTTTGGAGCAAACTTATAAACTTCCACCATTGGCAGCAAAATTACAAGCTTACATGGTTTTAG
>NZ_DAMCLZ010000009.1:0-129329 GCF_032109125.1 Chishuiella sp. | reverse complement strand
CCCTCTTTCCAGGATGAAAACCTGATGTCCTAACCGATAGACGAAGGGACCACTTTAAAAATAATTTCGATGCAAAATTAATAGAATAATTTTAACTACCAAATATATTTTAAAAATATTTTTAATTATTTAATTCTATATAATTTGTAGTCCCTAGGGGAATCGAACCCCTCTTTCCAGGATGAAAACCTGATGTCCTAACCGATAGACGAAGGGACCACTTAATTATGAATTTAATAACTCGTAATTTATAAATAAAAATGTCAAATAAATGTGTTGGGTTTTAAGAAAAGTCGTTGTATAATTCTAATAATTTGAACCAAGTTGAATTATACAGCGACATTTTCATTCCCGATTAATCTACAATAAATTGATTAATCTTTACAAACAAAACACAAAAAACAATTTCCTTTACACAGTATTACACTGGTTGTTTAATAAAACATCAACAACTATGAATAAGGAAAAAAAAGATTGCGATAAAGCAATCTATCTATTAATTTGTAGTCCCTAGGGGAATCGAACCCCTCTTTCCAGGATGAAAACCTGATGTCCTAACCGATAGACGAAGGGACCACTTATATTATCCTAATGTAGCTATATGTTTAGCTAATTTAGATTTTAAGTTAGAAGCTTTATTCTTATGAATAATGTTTCTTTTTGCTAATTTATCAATAATTGAAGAAACTTTTGGAAAAACAGTTTCTGCTTCATTTTTATCAGTTTCTGATCTTAAAGCTTTGATAGCTGTACGAGCAGATTTGTGATAATATTTATTACGATCGCGTCTAACCGCTGATTGTCTAATTCTTTTTAATGCTGACTTATGATTTGCCATAACGTTTATCTCTTTCTATTTTAGTTCGGCAAAGATAAAAACAAAAAGTTTATCTTACCAAATAATTTAAATAATTTTCTAAAACACTTTTTATGTAGCCCATAGGAGAATCGAACTCCTGTTTCCAGGATGAAAACCTGATGTCCTAACCACTAGACGAATGGGCCGCATGACGGCTTTTACAGTTCTTGTGAAAAGCGAGTGCAAATGTATATGTTTTTTTTATACTTCCAAAACATTTAGAATAAAAATTATATATAAATTATGTTAAAATAAAGTTAATAAAGTTAATTTTATCTAAAACAGCAGTTTGAGTATAATATAATAATATTTAAAAAGTTATTTTAGCAATACTAAATATATAAAAATGAAAAACAATTTCTAATATGAGAGTGTCAATATTTGGCGTAGCAGCAGTATTGTGCTCTATGTTTATAACATCGTGTTCGTCCTTAACCCCTGTAGGTGAAGCTACAGAATACTCTTCGAGGAGTTTTATTATGAAGCCTAGAGCTATAGAAGGACAAGCTAAATTAATAAATAAGCAATCTAATTTAGAAGTTGCACCAATAGAAATTAATGATGAAGCTAAATCGATGGTTGTTTTAAATAGTGTTTTAGAAGAAACAAATGATTTATTTGCTGGATTTTTATTAAAAGAAGCAGAAACATACATCGGTACACCATATCGATATGGAGGCACAACAAGAAATGGAATTGATTGTTCTGCCTTTGTAAGAAGTGTTTTTGAAACTTTTAACAAAGATTTACCTCGTGTTTCAGCTGATCAAGCGAAAGAAGGAGTAAAAATATCTGCAGATGAAGCGAAAGAAGGAGATTTAGTGTTTTTTGCAACTAGAGGTCGAGGTAGAGTTTCTCATGTAGGAATTGTTCATGGAAGAAATAAAGAAGGAGTATTAGAATTTATACATTCTTCAACATCAAAAGGTGTTATGGTTTCTTCATTAAATGATAGATATTGGGGACCAAAATTTTTATATATAAAAAGAGTATTATAATAATAAATAATTATCAATAAAAAAGGCATGTTATACTTAACATGCCTTTTTTATATTTTTTTGTATTGCTCAGAAATAAGTTATAAAAGGAAATAAACTTACATAGTCAGAATATACTTTAAATGAAGAATAAAATTTCTCAATCAGAAAATAAAGATGGTAATCTAAGAATAAAATATTTAATATTTTAATGAGTAATTTGGAAATCAGATAGAAACAATATTATGTCGAATAATCCTCAGATTTCTTAAATCAAGAATAAAAAATCCGAAGAAATAAAAATCTCTTCGGATATAAATATTTTTTAATAATTATTAAGCTATTTTATTACTAATTAATTTGTTCTTACCCAGGTTCCAGGAGATTTTTTATTTACTTCATTCATATATTTTTGAGCTTGCTCTAAATCATTAAAAGTATTATAAGTAACATAATAATATCTACCTTTTATATAAGTTATATCCGCATTCTTATAGCCTTGTTTTTTTAAATCTTCAACTAAACGATTTGCATCATCTTGTCTTTTAAGAGAGGCGGCAATTACTTGATATTTTTTACTTGAATTTTCAATTATTTTTTTATTGGAAGATTCTTTCTTTGTCGAGTCAATTTTTTTAGCTTCATTTTTATTAATAACAACATCTTTTTTTACGTCTTTTTGTTTAACTATAGCTGTAACCTCTTTCTCGTTATCATTTATTTTTGTTTCTTTTACGACCGTTATTTCAACCTTTTTAGGAATTTCTATAGTATCTTTTTTCGTTGCTATTTCTGCTATTTGGTATTCAACCAAAGATGGTTCTTCTATAGTTTGAGGTAAATTGTAAACATCATATTGAATGGCTTTTGGAGATTCTTTTATTTCTTTTTTACCAATTATAGGTAAAACTAAACCACTCCATTGCTCTGTTACAAATTTTTCAACAGGTTTTGGTGTATTAAAATATAAAACTCCTCCTATAATAATTGGAATTAAAGATGCTGTAACTAAAAGTTTTGACATGTATTGATTAGAGGTTTTATGCTCTTGTTTTTCTAAAATATAATTAGCTTTAAGATTTGATAGTCCATAAGCGGGGATGAAATAGTTTTGATTATTATCAGGTTTAAAATCAATTTTTCCTACTTCATTCAATTGTAAACTACCTATGTTTTTTAGTATAAGAATTTTACCATTTTTTAAATGTTCTTGCCAAAAATAGATTTGCTCACTTACAAATGTTTGAGCCTTATCAAAAGACATTGGCTCATCATTAACAATTTTATTGATTAGAATACCATCATTTTTAATTAAGGTAGAATTAAAAGATAGTTCTTTTCTTGGAGGAATAAAAGTATTATTTTTTTCATCCAATGTAACGCTTGCAGAGTTTGTTATAAATGCGCCAAAATTAGGTACAATAACACAATCTTGCTTAAATAATAATTCACTAATATGTTCTTCTAACCTCATGGAACGAAATTAACATTTTATTTTGAATTTATCAAAAAAATAATTACTTAATACTGTGGTTATTCTATTATATATTAATATTTTAACAAAATGAATACTGAACTACCTTATATATTAGCGATATCATTTCAAAAAGGAATAGGAGATGTTATTGGTAAAAAAATAATTACTCATTTTGGTTCCGCAAAAAAAGCTTGGAGAAGTAAACCAGAAGAACTTTTAAAGATTAAAAGAATTGGAAAGGTTTTAAGTAATGATTTTGGAAGTGATAAATACTTGCATTTAGCATATAAAGAAATTGAATATTGTGATAAAAATAATATTAATATTATATCTTTCTTTGATACTAATTATCCTAATAATTTAAAAGAATGCTATGATTGTCCCCTTGTAATTTACACAAAAGGTAACTTAGATTTTAATTCATCTAACAAAAAGAAAATAGCAATAGTAGGAACACGTAAAATGACAAATTATGGTAAAAACTTTATAAATGAATTGATTGATAATTTATCTGATTTTGATATTTCTATTATTAGTGGATTAGCTTATGGATGTGATATTGAATCACACACTGTTGCTCTAAAAAATAATATTTCTACATGGGCTGTTATGGGAACAAATTTAGATAAGATTTATCCTTCTACACATAAAAAAATAGCAAATGAAATGTTAGCTAATGGAGGATGGTTAACAGAACAGCCAAGTTTTAAATTGACTACACCTGAAGCTTTTTTACAAAGAAATAGAATTATAGCAGGTTTGTCTGATGCCATAGTTGTTGTAGAATCAGCTTTTAAAGGAGGTAGTTTAGTTACAGCTAAATTCGCAAATGATTATAATAGAGAAGTTTTTGCTTTGCCTGGTAAAACGATAGATCCTTTGAATGAAGGATGTAATTTTCTTATAAAAACACAACAAGCATATTTAATAGAAAACTCTAAGGATATTATCAATTACTTTAATTTTGATATTAATAGGAAGTCTAATCAACTTGATTTATTTATAGAATTTTCAGAAGAAGAAAATAGTATAGTTAATTTATTGAGAATTGATGGTAAACAGCACATAGATATTATATCTTATAAATTAGATTTAAAATCTTATGAATTGATGCCCATTTTATTGGATTTAGAATTAAAACAAGTTATTTCTACACTACCTGGTAAATTTTATGCCTTAAAATAATAATCATAAAAAATAGTTGTTAATTATTACAGTATTTTTGTAATATATGAAGAAGAAACTATTTGTCATAATTATATTGATTTTTATTCAATTAAGTGCTCAAACGAACAAAGGTCGATGGGGAGAATTATTTTCTTATGGTAATGTTAAATATCTTGAAAATGTAAAAGGAATCATTTATTGTGGAACTGAAAATGGAATCTTTTTATTTAACCCTCAAGAACCAACTTCTGAATTAGTCAAAATAAATAAAACTAATTATTTAAATAATGTAGGTCTCTCTGCTATGGCTTATGATGAAAATTCTGATTCTTTTTTAGTTGGGTATGAAAATGGAGGATTAGATTTATTAAAATCTGGAAATTCAACTATGGTTCTTGATATCAAATGGAATGAATTTAATGGAAATAAAAATATTAATAATATTTACATATATAATAATATAGCATTTATTTCAGGAGCCTTTGGTATTGTATCTTATGATTTAAATGATGAAGAGTTTAAAGAAACAACAAGAACTTCTTTTATTGTAAATGATGCGACAATTTTAGATAACAAAATTTATATAGCAACAACCGATGGTATTCGTTATAGCGAACTACAAAACGGAAAAAATAATCCGAATATAAATAGTTGGGGGAGTATAGAAAACGGACAAAATATATCAAATATAGAATTATTAAATAATGAAATTTATTATTCAATAGGAAATAATTTAAAATCTATAAATGGAAATGCAAACAGTTATTCATCAACCATTTTAGATTTGAAATCTTCTGGAAATCAATTAATAATTTCTCAAGGTAATCAATTATCAGTTTTAGGAGGAAGTAATTATTATAATTATAATTTTAATACAGGAATATACGTTGATAATAAAATTTATGCAGGCACAAATATAAATGGTCTAATTGATTTTACTAATACAACAATTAATTATAAGCCTCAAGGACCATATTCAAATAAATCTTATTCTGTTACCGCAAAAAATAATAAAATTTGGATAGCTCCAGGTGGAATAGAAAATTATAATAATGTTACATTTAATGCTGATGGATTTTCATTTTTTGATTCTCAAAATTGGAATCATTACAGTTCAGAATCTTTAAATAATGCTAAAGACATTATAAAGATTGCTTTAGATCCTACAGATGAAAATCATTTTATGGTAATTCCTTATGCAGAAGTTGTAGGATGGGGAGGGACACAAATTGGTATTTTTGAATTTAATGGATATTCTTCTCAACCTAAGCACATTACATCTCCTTTACCTCAAATATATAGGTTCGGAGGAGGAAGTTATGATGATCAAGGAAATTTTTATCTTTCAGAAAGTTTTTATTGTGATTCTAACTGTATGTCTTCGGGTATACCTAATTATAATTTAGTAAATGTAGCTATAAATAGTCTTTCTGTAAATGCAAAATCTGGAGGAAATTGGACGACAACTCAAAGAACAAATGAAGATGCTTCGAATGCATTGTCACCAATAATAGATAATAAGTATATTTACATTCCTCAAGCTAGAGCAGGAGGTGTGGCTGTAATTAGAAAAAATAATTATGATGTTGTTGGTAACATACTTACAACAGGAGAACAAAGTTTACCTAATAATAATGTTTGGTCATCAGCTCTAGATAAAACAGGAAATCTTTGGATAGGAACAGAAAGAGGTTTAGCTGTAGCTTATGGAATTGAAGCTGCTGCTGATAATAATGACTTAAAAGCAGAACCAATAGTAATTGTTCAAGATGGTATTGCAGAAGCTTTATTAACTAATTTAGGAGTTTATTCAATAACTGTTGATGCTGCAAATAGAAAATGGATAGGAACAAATGGAGGAGGTGTTTATTATGTTTCTGAAAATGGAGAAGAAACAAAATTGCATTTCACAACTAAAAATAGCCCTTTACCTTCTGATATTATTTATGGTATCACTGTAGATGAATCTACAGGTAAAGTATATTTTGCAACAGAAAAAGGAGCTGTATCTTATAATGGAGATGTGTCTTCAGAATCAACTAATTTTAATAAAGCATTAGCTTATCCTAATCCATATAGACCAACTTATAAAGGGAATATTACAATAAAAAATTTACCAGATAGATCTAGTGTAAAAATAACTGATATCGTAGGAAATATTTTATTTGATAAAAAAGCTGAAGGTGGTGTTGTAGAATGGGATACAAATAATTTTAAAGGAAAACCTGTTGCCTCAGGAATATATTTAGTACTAATGGTTACTCCTGATGGAAGTGAATCAAAAACTCTTAAAATCGCAGTTGTACGATAATGAAGATACATGATACTAAAGCAATTGTATTATCAACATTAAAATATGGAGATACAAGTTTAATTGTTAGATGTTTTACACAAAATTTTGGACTAAAATCTTTTATAGTAAAAGGTGTATTTACAAAAAAGAAAAGAACTTCATCAGTTTATTATCCATTAAATGAGATAGAAATATCTTTTTCATCTAAAATAAATGATCAGCAACTTGTCTTTTTAAAGTCTTCACAAATAGCTTATTATTACGAATCTTTACATTTTCATCCAGTAAAATCCGCAATCGTTTTTTTTATATCAGAAATTTTAAACTTAGTTTTAAAAGAAGAATCAGATAATGAAGCACTTTATTTTTATTTACAACATTCATTAAAAGAATTTGATAAAAAGCAAGATAATTTTGCGGATTTTCACTTGATTTTTTTAATTCAATTAACTCATTTTTTAGGATTTTATCCTAATATAGAAAGTGAAGGGACATTGTTTGATTTAGAAAATGGTTTTTTTACAAATTCGTCATCATCAATAAATATGCTAAAAGCAGATGAATCAATTTTACTAAAAAAATTATTAGAACTTAATTTTATTGATGAAATAAAAAATAATTTTAATCAATCTCAACGTTCTTTATTATTAGATATTTTAATAAAATATTATCAAATTCATACCAATAATTTTAAAAAACCAAATTCATTATTAGTGTTACATCAATTATTTATATAAATAATAATACGGAATAAAGTCTTGTTTTTTTGATAAGTATCTTTAATCATTAAAGATAAATTTTTAAACAATTCTTTTTTAAATAAGACTAAATAAAACATATTATATTTGCATTTATTTTTTGATGATGCAGAAGAGTTTATTATATATTATAGGTATTGTTTGTTCCTTTATTTTAGTCGGGTTTATTCCTAAAATTAAAACTGATTTAAGAGAAATAAAAGATCCAACAATTATTGATATAGTGAACAGTTATAAGAGAAACTTATCTGAATGGCCAAAACCTTTTATAGATAAAGGCGTAGCTTGGGAAGAATTTGCACCATTAGAAAGAGATCCTGATTTGGTAAAAAAACAAAAAGAACCTTTAGCCGTTTTAGGGAAAATGTTATTCTTTGATCCTAAATTATCAGGATCAAATCAAATTTCTTGTAGTTCTTGCCATGATCCTGAATTAGCTTGGAACGATCAACGTGGTGTTTCATTAGGTAATGATCATTTGAGAGGGAAAAGAAATACACCAAGTTTATATAATGTAGGAAGTCGAACATCTTTTTTTTGGGATGGTAGAGCTACAACATTAGAAGAACAAGCTGGAGGTCCTATTTCTGCTCATAATGAGATGGATATGGAACCTAAAAAGCTTGCTAAAAAATTAAAAAAATACAAAGACTATAAAATTCTTTTTAAAGAAGCCTTTGGAGATGACAATATAAGCTATGATAGAATAACGAAAGCTTTAGCATCTTTTCAAAAAACAATAGTGAGTCGTCCAACAAGATTTGATCGTTTTTTAATAGGAAATTATAAGGCAATGTCTGATGAAGAAATTTATGGGATGCATTTATTTAGAACTAAAGCTAGATGTATGAATTGCCATAATGGTAAATATTTAACAGATGAATCATTTCATAATATAGGATTAGATTTTTATAAAACAAAATATGAAGATCTTGGCAGATATCATGTAACAAATGATATAAATGATTTAGGTAAATTTAAAACACCATCACTTAGAGAGTTAATGAGTACTAAACCATGGATGCATACTGGTGGTTTTGTTGATTTAGAAGGGATTATAAATTTTTACAATGTAAGACCAAGTGATCAGAAAATGATGGAAAATAAAAAGAAAGATCCAATGTATCCAATTACAGATCCTCTTATAAAACCTCTACATCTTACTCGTGATGAAAAACAGGCTATTGTTAGCTTTTTAAAAGTGCTAAGTGGAACAAACACAAGGATGGAGCGTCCAGATTTTCCTACAAAATAAATTATTTTTCATTAGTCTAAATTAAATTTATTTGATAATTTTGTCAAAATTTAGTACATGAAAAAAATTTTTACACTATTATCATTAGCAATAATATCTGTTGTTAATGCTCAATACGATGGATTTGCTTATAATACAGCGCTGGATCAAAATGGATGGACAACACATTCAGGAGCTACAGGAACTATATTACCACTTACAACTTCGTCGGATGATGGAAATAGTTTAGCTTATTCTGGAATTCCTACATCAAAAGGTAATAGAACATCTTTGGTTCCATCAGCTAATATATCAATCAACAAATCACTTAATGAATCATCAAAGGATGTTGTTTATGCATCATTTTTAATTAAAGTTGTAGATATAGAAAAAATTCCTGCTAATACTGTTGCAACAGCACCAGGGGCTTATTTTTTCTTTTTTTCTAATAATGAAAAAAATAATGTAAGCGACGGAACAGGATCAGTTTCTAGAATAGGTTTAAGAAAAGGGAAAACAGATGGTACATTTAATATATCATTAGCGAATACAACAGGAGGCAGTATACCAGAGAGTGAATTATATGGAACTTCTCCTATTGATTATAAGGTGAATCAAACATATTTTGTTGTTGTAAAATATGATATGACAGGAGATAAAGGTAAATCTAGTATATGGGTGAATACACTTTCTGAAAATGATACACATCATACTTCTGAAGCAGGAACTTCAAATAAACAAACTGAAATAAAAAGTGTAGCTTTAAGAGAACGTATAAGTCAAGCTTCTGGAGTAGAAATTGATGAACTGAGACTTGGAACTTCATGGGATGAAGTAACGAAAGCAACTTTATCAACTGATGATATTGTAGATAAAAATAGAAATATTATTTCTAATAATTTAATTGTAGATCAATTTAAAGTATTAAGTAATCAACAAACTTCTATAGAAATTTATTCTTTAAGTGGACAATTAGTTAAATCAAGTAAGTTAGCGCCACAAAGTAATGTGAATATATCTAATTTATCGAGTGGAGTTTATGTGATTAAAATTACTGAAGGAACAAAAACATATACACAAAAAATTATTAAAAAATAATTACTAGATAAAAAGCCTAGTTAATTAACTAGGCTTTTCTTTATTTTAAAATGTTTGCTAATTCTTGAATATCATCAGTATTAATTTTATCTAATGCTTTATCTAGCTCAGCTCTTGATATATTTAGGTTAGAATCCAAAACTAATACATTATTTAATCCATTAATTCCAAAAATCATTTTATTGATTCTACCTCCATTTTCTTTAATGGCAACATTTAAGTTATTATTTTTAGCTTTTAACTTTACTAAATTTTCATATTTTTCTCCACGAACAGAAGATTCTAAATCACGCATTACACGCTTTTGTTTTCCTTCTCCAGCATCATTAATAATAAAAACTTTAGCAGATTTTAAATAATTAAATAAATCTGTTCCTCCAGCTTTTCCAGCTAATTTTAAAGCAAAAGACGGTAAGGGAATAACTGTAGATTGACTATCATATTTAGAATAAAATTCTTGCATATTTTTAGTCGAACTACAAGATGCAAATGTAATTAATACCATTACAAGAGATAAACCGATTATTTTTTTCATTGTATATTGATTATATATTTTTTATCATAACAACTCTCGTACCGAAAATTAGAGATAATTTAAAATCATCTCTAAAATAGATTTATTATCTAAACCTATTAATTCTTCAAGTTCTGAGATTGTTCCATGTTCTACAAACTCATCAGGATAGCCATTTATTGTTATATTTCCTAAATATTTTATTTCAGATAAAAACTCTAAAATAGAACTTCCAAATCCTCCATGTTTTATTCCGTCTTCAAAAGTTAAAATAGTATTATATTTTAAAGAAATAGCTTTTAATCTTGATTCGTCTAAAGGCTTTATAAAAGGAAAATCAATTAAAGCAATCTTACTTTGTAGATTGTTTAGGTTAATAATTTCTTCTAAACGAGAACTTATTAATCCTGTAGAAAGAATAGCAAGTTTATTACCTTCAAAAATAATTTCAGATTTTCCAATTTCAATTTCTTCGTAAACGAAATCCTTGGTTGGTGAAATTGTTTTTTTAGGATATCGTATTGCAAAAGGTTGTTTTGTGAATTGAGCTGTATATAATAAGTTTTTGAAATCTTTTTCATTTCTAGGAGAAGAAACAATCATATTAGGAATATCTCTAAGGAATGAAATATCAAAAATACCATGATGTGTTGCACCATCCGAGCCTACAAAACCAGCTCTATCTATACAAAAAATAACAGGTAAATTCTGTAAAGCAACATCATGAATAATTTGGTCGTAAGCTCGTTGTAAAAAAGTAGAATAAATAACACAATAAGGAATCGTGTTTTGTGTTGATAAACCTGCAGCAAAAGTGACAGCATGTTGTTCAGCAATTCCTACATCAATAACTCTGTCAGGAAAGCTTTTTTTACAAGTACTTAAATTACTTCCAGAAATCATAGCAGGTGTTATTGCAACAATTTTTTTATTTGTTTCTAATAAATTAAACATTGTTTCTCCAAAAACATCTTGGTAAGTTTTGGTTGAGATTTTATTTATTATTTCACCAGTTTCTTTTACAAATAATCCAGGCGCATGCCATTTTACTTGGTTAAGTTCTGCCTGTATATAACCTTTTCCTTTTATCGTTTTTACGTGTAATAATTTAGGCCCATTAATTTTTTCAGCTTTATCAAAAGCAGAAAATAATTCATCATAATTATGTCCATCTACCGTTCCAATAAAATTTAATCCAAAATCAGTGAAAATATTATTGGATTGATTTTTTAGGGACTGAAAATGTTTTTTTAATCCACCAACAGAATCATCAATACCAATATTATTATCATTCAAAATAATTAAAACATCTAAATCTGTTGAGCCAAGATGATTTAAGGCTTCTAAACTCATTCCAGATGTAATAGAGGCGTCACCAATTACAGCAATATGTTTTCTTTTGACTTGATTTAATTTATCAGCTGTAGCCATTCCTACAAGTGCAGAAATAGAAGTAGAAGAATGTCCTGTTCCAAAAATATCAAATTCACTTTCAGTACGAAGAGGGAAACCAGAAATTCCATTTTTTTGACGAAGAGAATTAAAAATATTTTTTCTTTCAGTCAGAATTTTGTGTGGATAAGATTGATGTCCTACATCCCAAATCAATAAATCATTTGGTGTATTATAGTAATAATGGAGAGCAATTGTTAGCTCAACAACACCTAAACCAGCACCTAAATGACCAGGTTTTACACTTAATGTATCTAAAATAAATTCACGTATTTCCTTAGACAATATCAGTAATTGAGATTGTTCTAAAGCTTTAAGTTGCTTAGGGTGACTGATTTTTGAAAGTAGATTATTCATTATTCTTTTACAAAAATACATTTTTATCAGGAATTATCCGTATATTTGCATGTTACAAAATTTAATGTAACAATTATGTTCCAAATAGGAAAAACCCTTGTATCTGAAGAACTACTTAATGAAGATTTTGTTTGTAATCTTAACAAATGTAAAGGGATTTGTTGTGTAGAAGGTGATGCCGGAGCACCACTTGATGAAGATGAACTTACTATACTAGATGATATTTACGAAGATGTAAAACCTTATTTACGCCCAGAAGGGATAGCTGTAATTGAGGAAGAAGGTAAATATACCATGGATTCTGATGGAGATTGGGTTACTCCATTAGTTAACAATAAAGAATGTGCTTATTTAGTTTTCGAAGACAATGGTTTTTCGAAATGTGGAATAGAAAAAGCTTACGAAGAAGGAAAGGTTGACTATAAAAAGCCTATTTCTTGTCATTTATACCCAGTCCGTATTAAGGAATATTCAAATTTTACATCTGTCAACTATCATGTTTGGGATATTTGCTCAGATGCTTGTACCTTAGGAAAAGAATTGAAAGTTAACGTAGCAACTTTTGCGAAAGATTCATTAGTCAGAAAATTCGGAACAGAATGGTATGATGAATTAATGACTATTCAGCAAGAGTTGAATAACCAAAAAAAATAAAAATTATGTCAATAACAAGAGCAAGAAGATCTACTGATGCTATTGAGAAATTATATATTTCAATGCGTCATTTATTTCATAGAGGAGTGTATCGTCCATCTGGTGCACCAGGAAAAATTTTAAGAAATTTATTATTCGAAATAAACCCAGAAATTTATGGATCAATGACAGATCCTAATAAAGTTGAATTAAGTGGTTTAATGTATGTTTTAGACCGTTTACCTGAAGGTATTGTAGAAACACCTTATGTATGTTTTACATCTGATGAAGGCTATGATCGTTCTATATTCACGCCAATTATACCAGCAAAACGTAGACGTTTTTGCTATCGTATAGATGATGAGCAAATGAATATTGAAATTTCTCGTGGACGTTCTGATATTTATGATGTATTAACACATTTAACATTCTTATATAACGAAGCAGATAAAATTAGAAATAGAGCTTTCAATAATGAAACTCTTTCTAAAAGTAGAGTTTGGGAAGTAATAGAAGAAGTTGTTTTTACACAAACTGAAATTTCTCGTAAAGACAGAGAAGTTGCATTAATGCACTTATCTACGATATTAGGTAGAACTTTTGAAGAAACACAAGAAATTCATAATTACTTTGGATCAGCTGATGATAAAGATAGATTCTTTCGTATAGTATATTGGATGGGATATACAAGTCAACAAGATCGTATAGGTAAAAAGAAACGAGAAATTACATTTACTTCAACTCTTAGAGAGTCTATTGGTCATCATATGATTGGTGAAAAATGGGCTAATGAAATAAAACGTGTATTATTTGAAAACCATCTTCAAAATAAAAATATTCATATCATTTCAGCAAATATGCATAGTGTATCTAATATGCTTTATGCTTATGATGGATTGAAAAGAAAATATAAAAATGATGGTGTTGAGATATATGAAGATTTAAGTGCATCAAATAATAAAATATTACGTGATTCATTAAATGATTATACTCAAAAAAATGGATTGATTTATATAAAAGATCAATCAGGAACAAATATAGATGTTCAAATTATCGATCTAGAAAAAGTAAACATAACGAATTCAGCTTTTTCATATGCAAAAGATAAAAATAATGAAGTTATCATTGTTATGGATTATGCATTTGGAGAACAAGCTTTTGAAGCAATGGATGAGTTATTAAAACCATATAAAGTTGAAGATGTTCGTTTTAAAATGAATGTAAAATCTGTTGCTATAATGGGTAAAGCTGGAATTTTAGAAGGAGTAAAAGGTGATATTATGATTGCTACAGCTCATGTTTTCGAAGGGACTACAGATAATTATGTTTTTGATAATGAATTATCCGCAGCAGATTTTGAAGGACAAGGCTTAGGAGTTTATGAAGGACCTATGATTTCTGTATTGGGAACATCTTTACAAAATAAGGATGTATTAGAATATTTCAAAAATTCATCTTTCCAAGCAATTGGTTTAGAAATGGAAGGAGCTCATTACCAAAAAGCAATTCAAGTTGCATCAAAAATTAGACATCATATTGATAGAGATGTAAAAGTAATGTATGCTTATTATGCTTCTGATAATCCATTAGAAACAGGAAGTACACTAGCTTCTGGAGGTTTAGGATTAACAGGAGTAAAACCTACATACTTAATTACACAGAAGATCTTAGAAAAAATTATAAAATAAATCAATGATAAATTTTTCCATCTTAGGTTATGGTCATATAGGACGTGTTCATCAACAAGCGATTGAAGAAGTGGAAAATGCACAGTTAATTGCTGTTGTAGATTTCAATTTACCAGATGATTTTCCTTTAAAATCTTATTCTACATTAGAAAGTTTTCTGATAGAAGATAAGGAAACAGATGTTGTAATAATAGCAACACCAAATGGATTACATCGTGAACATGCTATACGTTGCCTAAAAGCAGGGAAAAATGTTTTGATTGAAAAACCAATTGCATTATCAATAGAAGATGCAAATGAAATAATGAAAGTTGCAGAAGAAAAAAAATTACGTGTTTTTACGTCTATGCAACTTCGTTTTTCTCCTGTTGTCCAGTATATCAAAAATTTAATAGAAAATCGTTCACTAGGCAAAATTTTTATGGTAAATATTAACTGTTATTGGAACAGAAATAAAAATTACTATAAAATGCGTGAATGGCATGGAAATAACGAAATGGATGGAGGAGTTTTATTCACTCAGTTTTCTCATTTTATAGATATTATTAATTTTTGGTTTGATGATGTGAAGTGTACAGATGCCAAAAGCTTTAATTTTACACATCAAAATATTACTGAATTTGATGATTCTGGTTATGTAGATTTTTTAGCAGATGGTACAATAGGACATATGATTTATACAACTTCTGTTTTTAATAAAAATTTCGAAAGTAGTATAACTATTATAGCTGAGAAAGGAACAATAAAAATAGGTGATCAATACTTGAATAAAATGCTTTATTGTGATTTTAAAAATGTTTGTTGCTCTCAGAAATTATCTACAGATCAAAAAAATTTTCATATAGATGCAATACAAGAAATTTCAGATTCTTTAATTCGCAAGAATGAATCTTTACTAGATGGAAATAATGCGTTAAATTTAGTTAAGTTTATTTGTGATGCTAATAAGTTGTCTAAATTTGATAAAAACTTACTAAAAACAAAAAATTATGAAATTTCACACACGTAAATGGGTTAAACCAGAAGATTTGAATCCAAATAAAACACTTTTTGGAGGTAAATTATTAGCATGGATAGATGAAGAAGCAGCCTTGTATAGTGTTGTACAGTTAGAAAACTCTCATGTTGTAACAAAATTTATGTCTGAGATTAATTTCATGTCAGCTTCTAGAGAAGGTGATATTATTGAAATCGGGATAGAAGTTGTAAAATTTGGAAGGACTTCTTTGATTCTTCGTTGTGAAGTTCGTAATAAAATGACTCACGAGAAAGTGATCTCTGTAGAAAATATAACAATGGTAAATCTTGATGAAGAAGGTAAACCAAAACCACATGGTAAAACACAAGTGGAATATGTAAAGGATCGTTTATATAAATAATAAATCAAAATAAAAAAGGAGACTAATTAGTCTCCTTTTTTATTTTATTGTAAAAGATATTTAAAATTATATCCAAACATTCCTTTTTCTTTAATCATATCAGCAACTCCATCAGGACATTCTTTTTCCCAACCATCTTCGTTGTTTGCAATTTTGTCTAATATTTGACGAGAATATGAATCTAAATATTCTTTTTTATAATTTAGAATATCTTTTATTCTGCCATTATATAAGAAATATTTGTAAAGCTCATGAACATTATCACTTACTAATAAGTTTTTAGAGTTTAATAGAATATTTTTTTGTTTATCTAAGTAAGGATATAAATATACTTTGACATTCTTTTTGAATAATTTACCAAATGCTTCCATAATTCCTCCAGGAAGATCAGCATAATATTGTTCGTTAAAAATTTCTACAAGATTATTTACTCCCATCGCTAAACCTATTTTAGTTTGATTACGAGTAAATTTAGAAAAATAATCTACGAGTTTATAATATTCAGAGAAATTAGAAATAATAACATTATAGCCAAGGCTACCAATAATGTCTGCTCTATCTAAAAAATCTCTTTCATTTAATTCTCCTTCAAATCCAGAAGCAATCAAATTAGAAAGGGTGATTTCAAACAAAATTTCAGTATTATCAATACGAACATCATCTTCTTGTTTAAAAATCTCTAAACCAGATTCAAACATATCCATATTAACATTCATAAATGGACGAAAAGATCCTCTAATAGCAAAAATATTTTTTTTGTAAAGCAAATCAGCTGGTAGTATATTTTTCCCCTGAGGATTAAAGACAGCTACATCAGTCATTCCATTTTTTACTAATTGAAGAGACATTAATCGATTATCAACATATTTGAATTGAGGACCTCTGAAATTAATCATATCAATTTCTAATTGATCATTATCTAAAGTATCATATAATGATTTTATTAATTTACGAGGGTTATCATATAAATAATAAGCTCCATAAATTAAATTAACACCTAAAACACCTAATGTCTCCTGCTGTAATTGAGCAGTATTTTCTTTAAATTTTACATGGATAATAATTTCATTAGCTTTTTCTTCCTCAGCATTTAATTTGAAGCGTAAACCAATCCAACCTTGACCTTCATTTTTTTTAGAGTAATCAATTGTTGTAACAGTATTAGCATACGTAAAAAAAGCTTTTTCTTTATAATGATCAAGAATAAGACGTTCTTTCATTAAAGACATCTCATGGTCTAACATTTTTTTTAAACGAGCTTGAGTAACATATCTTCTATTTTCTTCAACGCCATAAATAGAATCAGACATTTCCTTGTCATATGCACTCATAGCTTTCGCAACTGTTCCAGAAGCCGCACCTGCGCGGTAGAAAAAACGAACAGTTTCTTGACCTGCACCTATTTCTGCAAAAGAACCATAAATTTTTGGATTTAAATTTATTTCTAAAGCTTTTTGTTTTGGTGTAAGAACTTGTTCTAATGCCATATCTAAAATTCAAATTGTTTGTGGTAAATTTACCAAATCATTATGGCTAAATCAAATATAAAATTACATTTTTTAGGTACAGGTACTTCTCAGGGTATTCCAATTATTGGAAGTGATCACCCTGTATGTTTATCAACAAATCCTAAGGATAAAAGGTTAAGATCTTCATTATTACTAGAAAAAGATGGGAAAATAATTACGATTGATAGTGGTCCAGATTTTCGACAACAAATGCTTCGCTATAATGCACAACGTTTAGATGGTATAATTTATACACACGAGCATAATGATCATGTATTAGGATTAGATGATATTCGTCCGTTAGTTTTTAAATCCGGAGAAGATTTAAATGTTTTTGGATTAAAGCGAGTTTTGAATGAATTACATCATCGTTTTCCTTATATGTTTACTGAAAATAAATACCCAGGAGTTCCTACTGTTATAGAAAATGTAATACAAAATAAGAAATTTGAAGTAGCAGGTTTTGAAATTGAACCAATTAAAATATTGCATGGTGCATTACCTATTCTGGGGTATTTAATTGATGGTAAAATTGCTTATTTAACAGATGTTAAAACAATTCCTGATGAGTCAATAGAAAAATTAAAAGGAATTGAAGTTTTGATTATTAGTGCTTTGAGATTACAAAATGAGCATTTTTCTCATATTTTATTGGATGAAGCGATTCGTTATTCGGATTTAATAGGAGCGAAATGTACTTATTTTACACACATATCTCACTATTTAGGTTTTCATGATGAGGTAGATAGTTCATTACCAGATAATAAACATTTAGCATTTGATACATTAGAGGTTGTTATTTAAAACTTTCTAAAAATATTTGGATTTCTACTTAAACAAAGCTTATATTTGCAATCCATAAAGGCTCGGATGGCGGAATTGGTAGACGCGCACGACTCAAACTCGTGTTCCTTTGGAGTGTGGGTTCGATTCCCACTCCGAGTACTGAAAAACCCTCAAATCGTTAGATTTGAGGGTTTTTAATTTTTATATAAGACAAAATTATTAAATCTGTTTTTTTTAAATAAATTATTTTTTAAAACTATATTCGATATTACCCCAAAAAATATAATCTTCTTTTGATTTGAGATCTTTAGGGGTTGATTTAATTAATGGAAAAATATCATTGTAATTAATTTCTCCATAATTAGATTTTTTACTAGAAAATGATTCACTTGTATTTTCGTCATAAAAAAAGAAGCTCTGAAAATTTTTATAAATTTTTAGATTATTAGTTTTTTCATCTAAACTTCCAATAATTATTTTTTCTTTATTATCATAAATTATAATATCATTTCCATTTTTTGAATACTTATATTTTTCTGTAATATTACTTTTATTAATAATAATAGAGTCATTTCTTAGCTCAATTTTTTCTATTAAAGGATCATTATAGAATGACCAATTTTTTTTGAAAAAATCCTCAGCTTCTTCAGGATATTCTTCACCTTTATCACCTTTATAATAGTTCAAATCTATTGTTTTACTATTGTTAGAGAAAATGTAAATATTCTCTTTTACAGGTTCTGGAATTGGTTCTGATTCAGTACTTGTAATTGTCGAATTATCATCACTGCTACATGATGTTAGAATTGTAAATAAGATAAAATAGATAATAGATTTTAATTTCATATTGTTGGTTTAATATTTTTTTGATTTGTAAAAATAAAATAATATTATTTTAAAATGAATACATTTTGCTCGATTCTTGATTATTAACAAAAAAACACTTATAAATATTTAAATTGTATAAATTAATAAAAATAAAATCAATCATTTCTCTACTTTTATTATCCTATCCATTAATTACTTTATCTCAACAAAAACAAGCGATTAGTAGTGAAATTCAGGAGCTATTAGATAAAGAGAATATTAATTCGCATGATGAATTATTATTAGCTAAAAAGATAATGAGTTTGTCTGTAAATGACTTAGAAAAAACACAAGCTCATTTGAAATTGGGTTTTGCATATATGAAATTTCAAGAATATGCATTGTCAATTAATCATTTAAAATCTGCAGATTCATTAGCTATTTTGACAAATAATTTTGAAGATAGATTTGCTGCTCAGTTTGTTTTATCTATGGAATATAGGGATATAGGATTAAAGAATGAAGCTGATAAAAGTTTAGATTTAGCGTTAGAATTTTCAAAAAAAGTAAATCAACCATATACCAATTTTATGGTTAACCAGGCTTTTGCTTTAAAGTTTGAAAAAAATAGAAATTATAAAGCTGCAATACCTTATAGGAAATTAATTTCTACATACTTGGATAATGTTTATGAAGATGATAAATCCAAAAGTAATAAAATTAGATTAGCATCTAGTTATAATACACTTGCTTTTGATTTATTTAAGGATAATCAATTAAATAAAGCAACTTATTATTTAAATCAATCTTCTACTCTAAATGATAATATAAATGAAGACGAACATTATCTTATTGAATTATATTATATGAATTTAGGGATTTTTTATGTATTAAAAAATAATTATAAAAATGGTAGATTTTGGTTTGATAAAGCTATGTCTCTTGCAAAACATAGAAAGAATAAACTATTTATTGATAAGATTACAGAAGAAAGATTATTTTATAATATTGATGATAAATTAAATCAAAAATACACATTAAAAAACTACATTAATTTTAATAATAATAAACAAAGAGAATTAGAAAAGATTTCTGAGCAAAACATTCAAAAAAAACAAAATAAAATTACTGAAACATCAAATTATTTACAGTTTTCTATTATAATACTCGTAACTTTTATTATTTGTTTTATAGTTTTTGTTTATTTTTTTGAGAGAAGAAAAATTGTTATAAAATCAAGGTTTGAAGAAGTTATCTCTACTTTAGAAAAAGAAATTAATAATAGAGAAAAAACAAATTTTCGTTCAACTAAAAATACTTTATTAATTCCTAAAAATAAGGAAATAGAGTTGGTTAAGAAATTAGAAGAATTTGAACAAACAGATTTATTTATTTCAAAAAATTTTTCTTTATCAAGTTTAACATCAATTTTAGAGACGAACACTAAATATACTTCTGCATTGTTACAAAATCATAGGAATAAAAATTTTAATGAATATATTAATAGTTTAAAAATTAATTATATAGTTAAAAAAATTTATACTAATCCTGAATATGTTAATTATAAAATAGATTATTTAGCTGAACATAGTGGCTTTTCTTCTCATAGTAGGTTTACTCAAATTTTTAAAAAAGAAATGAATATGTCTCCTTCAGAATTTATAAATAATATGATAAAAAAGAATAAATCTTAAACATTAGTATTAAAATAGCTGTATTATTTCACTATAATTTAATTATAATATTCTGAAATAATGAAATTTAATTAATTGTTAATCAGTTAATTATTTTATTTTATTATTATTTTTCTTGAAAAATGACAATACTAAACTTCTTTTTAATTTTTGAAATATAGAGTTTTGTAATAGGATTTTAATCAACCTTTTACTAATGATTTAATTTTATTAAACTCATTAAAATAAAAAAATTTAAAAAGACTACTACTATGAATAAACGTATACATTTTTTTATAATTCTACTAAGTGTTTCTTTTACATATGCTCAGGTAGGGATTAATACAAATGATCCAAAAGCAACTTTAGATGTAATAGTAGAGACTCAAAATATAAATAAACCTTTTGGAATTATAGCACCCAGAATAACAGGGGTTCAATTAAATAATTCTAATGATTTATTTGGATCAGATCAGAATGGGACAATTGTTTTTGTTACTTCTTCGGCCGAAACAACAACAGGTAAATCTAAAAATGTAACAGAAAGAGGTTATTATTATTTTGATTCTGCATTAGATAATGGTTCAGGATCTAATACTGGATTATGGGTAGCGTTAAAAAATACTCCAATTAATTATGTTGAACCATGGTATAACGTTTTAGATAAAACACCAGCAACAACTAATACACAAAATATTTATCAAATGGGATCAATTTCTGTTGGAAAATCTTCTGTCTATGAAAGTACAAATAAAGTAATGTTGGATGTTGTTGGAGCTATACGAACAGGAACAGATAGAAAAGGTTCTGTAGGAGTTAATTCTGTAGCTATGGGATCTTCAAACATAGCTTCTGGTATAGAGGCTGTTTCTCTTGGTAGGAATACAGTAGCTTCCGGAGAACAATCTACAGCAATAGGAAATTTAAACACAGCATCAGGAAATGGTTCTTTTGCTGGAGGTTATTGGGATAGTGCATCAAATTTAGGATCAACAGCAAGTGCTATATCTTCTTTTGCTTTTGGAAATGGTGGAGTAGAAGCGAATGGATCACATTCATTTGCATTTGGATATAACTCTAAGACTTCTAGTACTTCAGCTTATAGTTTAGCTTTTGGAAATACTGCTCAAACTTTTTTTAATCATAGTATTGCAATTGGAGTTGGAACTGAAGCTCCAACACGTAGTAGTATTGCATTAGGTAGATATAATAAATATACAAGTAAAAACATTACAGGGTCAAATACTAATAATACAATTGGAGATCCTATATTTCAAGTTGGACAAGGTTCTGATAATGGAACTAGAGCAAATATTATAACTGGATATTATGGAATGAATACTGATGGGTCTTTTCGTAATGGTTGGGTTGTCATTGGAGCTAATCCAAGTAATGCAGAAAGTAAAAGATTAGGTACAGAATTATTAACTGTATATGGTGGAATAACTTCTACAAGTAGTATTAATGCAGGAGGTAGCGTTAATCAAAATGTCAGTACATACCCTGATTATGTATTTCAGAATTATTATACAGGAGAATCAATTTTAAATAATAATTATAATTTCATTGATTTATATCAGACTGAAAAATTTATTAAAGAAAATAATCATTTACCAGGAGTAACTCCAATTTCAGAATTAAATAAGACGGCTACTGGATATTCAATAAACGTTGGATTAACAGCAACACAAACATTAGAGAAAGTGGAAGAATTATATATTCATACTATAGAACAACAAAAACAAATTGATTTATTAATAAAAATGACAGAAACTTTAAAATCTGAAATAAAATCATTAAAAGAAAATTAGTACATTTTTTTCATAAATTTTAGAATTAGGAACTAGAGCTTTATTTAGGGTTTGGTTTTTATATAGTTTTTTTAGGTTTTCCTAATTCTTAAGTTTTAACCTTACTTACCTACCTATGTATTATTATTTTTTATAATAATATTTTTATTGCCTCATTAATAGTACTATTAATGAGGCTTTTTAAAAAATAAAAAACTTATTTTTGTTCTATCAGTTTACTAATTATGGAAATTTTAGATAAAAATTTACAGAGCGAATTATATCGATCAACATTTAATTTGATTTCAAAAACAGGTCTTTCTAATTATTTTACAACAATTATTACTTCTGTTGTTTTAACAGTTGCTTTACTATTAATTTTATATGTTATCGACTTCTTGTTGAGAAAAGTATTATTATTAATCGTTACTAAATTTATACAAAAAAGTGAAACAAAATTAGATGATTTATTAATAGAGAATAAAGTACTAAGATACTTAATTCACCTTGTTCCTCTTGTTATAGCAAAAGATGCAATCCCATTAATTTTTAAAGGATTTCCTAATTGGGTAAATATAGCTTTACAAATGATTAATATTACGCAAGTAATTACTATAGGGTTATTATTTTCTGCAATTTTTAGGACTTTTAGAGATTTTTTGAGAACAAAAAAATCTTTTGTGGATAAGCCAATTGATAGTTATTTACAAGTAATAAATATACTTGTTTTTTTTGTTACAGGAATACTCATTTTTTCAATACTTACAGGTCAATCTCCAATAACATTTTTAGTTTCTTTAGGAGCTGCATCTGCAGTTTTAATGTTAGTTTTTAAAGATACAATTTTAGGTTTTGTTGCTAGTATTCAAGTTTCCATAAATGATATGGTACGTGTTGGCGATTGGATTGAAATGACTAAATATGGAGCTGATGGAACAGTAATAGAAATAAATCTTGGAACAGTTAAAGTTCAGAATTTTGATAAAACAATCACTACAATACCTACATATGCTTTGGTTTCAGACTCATTTAGAAACTATAGAGGTATGCAAAAGGCAGGAGGGCGTAGAATAAAAAGAGCATTGAATATTAAAATGTCTTCTGTTCGATTTCTTACAGAAAATGAAATTGAAGAATTAAAAAAAATACAAATACTTCGAGAGTATATTGTTGATAAAACGAATGAAATAAAGGATTATAATACAAATAATAATGTGGATCCTACTGTTTTTGCTAATGGAAGAAGGCTAACAAATGTGGGATTGTATAGACAATATATAAAAGCATATACTTTTAATAGCCCAAAAATTCGTAAAGATATGATGTTCGAGGTAAGACAACTACAGCCAACAGAACATGGATTACCTTTAGAATTGTTTATGTTTGCAAATACAATTCTGTGGAATGAATATGAGGTGATCATGGCTGATATTTTTGACCATATTATTGCTGTAGTTCCTCTGTTTAATTTAGAAATTTTCGAATCTCCTTCTTCAAAAGACGTTCAAGAAATTGCTGAAGCAATAAAAATATCAAAATTAAAAGCGCAAGATTAATCTTGCGCTTTTTTATTATCAATTAAATTAATCATTAATTTTTTTAATTTTTGGTAGGTGAAAGATGTAAGTAAAATTAATATTCCTAAAACAATAAAAGATATTATTCTAAAAACATTACTCATCTGCCATACGTCGATAAAATATAGTTTAAGGATAATCAATACAAAAAGAATTAGTCCCAATAAAGGAAATGTTTTTAATTGTTTTTTTATTCCAATAAATAAAAAACTAAATCCAATGATAGCCCAACATATTGGTAATAATATTAACCTAAATATATCCTGTTGATGAGTGTAATTTGTTTCTGATATTTGTGTTGTAGACAACATGAAAAGATTATAAATCTCGAAGCTAATAGTATAAGTTATTACGATTGAAAATATAATTTGTAAGCTGTTTGATTCTTTGAATTCATTTTTATGATAAATAATATATAGACTATAAATTGAAGGGATAAGGTACAATATGTAAATATAATAATGGATTGAAATAAAGTTAGTTTGTGAATTTTCGTTTATATTATTTGCAATTATTGGTAAAAGAAAAATACATAGCATTGTTATAGATAATATTAAGTAGATAATAACTTTATTTAACTTTAATTTTTTGTTACTTATAAATAAAATTGAATTGAAGAATAATGTGTAAATCAATACAAAGCAAATAATTTCTTGATAATAAAAATATGATTCTATTTGATATATTAACTCAAATAAAATACTATTGTAAATAATAAGAATAGATATTATTGTAAAGATTAATTTAGAGTGAGTTAATTTTAATCCAAGAAACTTCTCATCCTCTTCAAAATCGTTAATTAATAAGATGTTAAATACAGAACATCCTGAGACAATAGTACTTGTTATAAAAACCTTATTTAATAAAATTGGAAGTATATTTTCTGTTTCGATATAAGAAAACCAATTAATACAAAGGGCAATAAATAGGAAAGGAAACATTACAATAAAGAATAATTTAAAAATATCTTCTTTTGATTTTTTCCATAAATATAATAGCAACGTAGATTCTAAAGCAAAACATAAAGAAACAATATTTGCCTTGAAACCTAACCCAATTCCAAAAGTGAATAAAGTTATTGCTAAACCTAATAATGTATTTTGAAGTAGTTTATTTTTTGTAGTGTTTTTGATCCAGAAAAATAATCCTAAATTGGTAAAAGAAAATAAAAAAGAAATCAAGGCAGGATATTCTTTAATTTCTATTGAATAATTATTTGCAATCAAGCTTGTACAAATCATTGTATTGATAGTTAACAAAATACAGTTTGACACAGAAAATTCTTTTTTATCAAAATAATTAATCAAACTATTTAGGTTAAAAATGAAATAGTTAATAAAGAAAAATAATAACTGATTTTTTGAACTTGTATCTTGTGTCCATGCTAAACTATATATAGAAGTAAAAACAAATGCGATAAATGTAATTATTTGCCATTTTTTTCGGAATGACATGTATAGCATACTTACATTAAGTAAGACTAAATATGAAAAAAGGAATGTATAATTACTTTCTCCGGAACTAATCATTAGTGGAGCACAAAAACCTCCAATAATAGAGAAGATAGCCAAAACTTGTTTGCTGTATAATAATGCTAAAACAATAGAAAATATAGTTACGAATGTGAGTAATATAAAAGTTATGTTTTGAGAGAAAAGATGATATTCTCTGAAAGAAATAGTTAAAGAAAAATACAAGATAGAAATACCTCCTCCAATTAGAATAGAAGAAAAAACTTCATAATTCTTTCTTAGTTTATGAGCAACTCCTATTACTCCTAATCCAAAGAATATTCCAATATAGAAACGTAAGTTTTCACTTATCCAATTTTGATCAATCGCATATTTTACGAAATAACCAATTCCAAGAACAAGAGTTATAATTCCAGTGATCGTGAGGAAGTTATCTTTCAGAAAATCAACGAATTTATTGATAGATGAATCAATTTTTGAATTCTTTTTTTGTAAATTGATAATAGGTTTTACAGCGTTATCAATTCTTTTTTCATAATCGATAATTGGAGATGTATCAATAACTTTATTGTTTGATATAGATTCATTATTTTTAGATTCAATATTATTTTGTAAATACTTGATAATTGAATCTTGATTATCAATTCGTCTTTTAAGATCGTTATTTTTCTTAAATAAAATGATTAAGAAAATAATAATAATTAGAGTAAAAAAATAATCCATATTTTATTTTTAGGTAAATGGAAGATAAGTATAATTTTTAATTTAAATGATGATATACGAAAACATTGCTGTTTTCGTTATTAGAAAATATCTATTTTTGCTGAATGTTTAAAAGTATAAGTACATTAATTTTAATTGCGTCTTCAACCTTTGTTTTTGCGCAAGATGGAACGCGTGTATATGAATTTTTAAATATTACAACTTCAGCTCGTCAGGCAGCATTAGGAGGTAATGCACAAACATCTTGGGATGCAGATCCGAATTCTTCTTTATGGAATCCGGCATTGATGAATAGAGAAATGCACGGACAATTTGCCTTGAATTATGTAAGCTACATTGCTGATGTTAATTTTGGAACATTTTCAACTGTTTATGAAATTGATCAAGAAAATTATTTATCGCTTCATGGACAATATGTAGATTATGGAAAATTAGTAGGAACTGATGAAAGTGGAAATCTTACTGGTAATTTTAAGGCTAGTGATGCTGCAATTACATTAGGTTATGCCCGAGTAATAGGTGATTATTGGACATTAGGAGCTAACTTAAAATATATAAATTCTACTATAGAAACTTATAAATCTTCAGCAATTGCAGCCGACTTGGGATTATCTTATCATGATTTTGATAAAAATATTAATGTTTCATTAGTTGTTCGTAATATAGGAGGTCAGTTACAAACTTACAACGGGAAGACAGAAAAGATGCCTACACAAATTAATCTTGGTCTTTCACATCGATTAGAACATGTTCCTTTGGAATTTACATTTTCGTTGCATGATTTGCAAAAATTTGATATCTCTCAACCATATAATAAAAATGGAGAAGAAGTTTCTTTTGGTCGTAAAGTTATAGATCATGTTTCTGTTGGAGCAGAGTTGTTTCCTGATTCAGATTTTAATATGCGTTTGGGGTATAATTTTAAAAGAGGTAATGATCTAGCTGTTGATGGTGTTCGTTCGTTATCTGGTTTAACTTATGGTTTTGGAATGCGTGTAAATGCATTTAGATTTGAGTTTGGCCATGCAAATTATCATAAATCTGGAGGATCAAATCATATAGGTTTGATTATAAATTTAGATAGATTAATACAAGGAAGAGATTATTGGAGAAGTAATCCTTGGTTGTAGATAATTATCAAACAAACATAAAACATTATATTTGTTATCAATTCGTATTTTAATGAAAGGAGATTTAATTATTGCAATAGATGGTTTTTCATCAACTGGTAAAAGTTCGATGTCAAAAATTATTGCCAAAAACTTAAATTATACACATATTGATAGTGGAGCAATGTACAGAGCTGTAACTTTGTATGCATTTCAAAAAGGATTTATTAACAATAAAAAGATTGATGTTAACTCTTTAATTGATCATCTTATTGATATTAAAATATCTTTCAAAAAGAATGATCAAACATTAAAAAATCATACTTATTTAAATGGAATTGATGTAGAACAAGAAATTCGTTCTATGGAAATTTCAAATATGGTTAGTCCAATTTCCGAAATTCCAGCCGTTCGTGATTATTGTGTTCATCTACAACAAGAAATGGGTAAAAATGGAGGAATTGTAATGGATGGTCGCGATATAGGAACAACTGTTTTTCCTAATGCTGATATCAAAATTTTTATAACAGCATCTCCAGAAATTAGAGCAAAACGACGTTTTTTAGAATATCAGCAACAAGGAAAAAAAATTTCTATGTATGAGGTTCTTAAAAATGTAAAAGAGAGAGATTATATTGATTCTAATAGAGATTATTCTCCCTTAAGAAAAGCTGATGATGCTATAGAAGTTGATAATTCAGAATTAAATTTAGATCAGACAGTAGATAAAGTAATGAGCTTGATTAAAGAATTAAAATAAAAACTTACTAAATACTATATAAACTAGATGAAAAAAATATTAATTACAGGAGCAAACGGTCAATTAGGGCAATCAATTTTAGAACAATCAACGAGCTATAAAAATGTAGAATGTTTTTTTGTTACAAGAAATGAACTTGACATTACTAATGAAAGTTTGATTACTCAATATTTTGAAGATAAAGATTTTGATTTTGTAGTTAATTGTGCAGCATATACAGCAGTAGATAAGGCTGAAGATTTTGCAGAGGAAGCCTATTTAGTCAATGCTAAAGCAACTGAATATTTAGCAAAAATCACACATCAGAAAAATATACCATTTATACACATTTCAACAGATTATGTTTTTGACGGTATAGATTCTATTCCACGAAAAGAAAATGATTCTACAAATCCTATTGGGGTTTATGGTGAAACAAAGTTAGATGGTGAAATTCTTGCAGTAAAAAATAATTCAAAAACAATTATCATAAGAACAGCTTGGGTTTATTCTCGTTTTGGAAATAATTTTGTAAAAACAATGTTGAAATTATTTAAAGAAAGAGAATCTTTATCTGTTGTTAACGACCAAATTGGTTCGCCAACAAATGCATTAGATTTAGCAAAAGCCATATTAGATATTATAGAAAAAGAACACACTGTTTACGGAATTTTTAACTATTCTAATGAAGGAGAATGCTCTTGGTTTGATTTTGCAAATAAAATTAAAGAATATTCAAATTCATCAATAGAAATTAATTCTGTTCCTAGTTCTGCTTTTCCAACAAAAGCTAAGCGACCAGCATACAGTTTATTAGATAAGACTAAAATTAAAGAAACTTATCATATAGATATTCCTAAATGGGAAGTTAGTTTAAAAAAAGAATTAGAATATATTTTATAAAACTTAATTAATGAAATTTGTTTAAAATTAATTGTTAACATTATTCATAAAAACGAAGAAATAAAAGAGCTATATAAAAATAAAAACTCGGAATATATTCCGAGTTTTTATTTTTATATAGCTGGCCCTATTAGTCTAATATTTCAAAACGTGTATATGGCTGTAATGCTTTTGGTATTTTAACCGTACCATCTTCTTGTTGATGATTTTCTAATATAGAAGCTAAAATACGAGGTAAAGCTAATGCAGAACCATTTAAACTATGTGCTAATTGAGTTCCATTTTCATCCTTATAACGTAATTTTAATCGGTTTGCTTGGAAAGTTTCAAAATTCGAAACAGAAGAAACTTCTAACCATTTTTCTTGTGCTTCTGAGAAAACTTCAAAATCATAAGTTATTGCAGCTGTAAAACCTGTATCTCCACCACAAAGACGTAAAATACGGTAAGGTAATTCCAAATCTTCTAAAATACCTTTTACATGTTCTATCATTCCATCTAATGCTGCATATGAATTCTCAGGTTTTTCAATACGAACAATTTCTACTTTTTCGAATTGGTGTAAACGGTTTAAACCTCTAACATCTTTTCCGTAAGAACCTGCTTCTCTACGAAAACAAGGAGAATATGCTGTCAATGTAATCGGTAAATCCTCAGCTTTAACAATTGTGTCACGGTAAATATTAGTAACAGGAACCTCTGCTGTAGGAATTAGATATAAATCATCTTCTTTGATATAATACATTTGTCCTTCTTTATCAGGTAACTGACCAGTTCCATATCCAGAAGCTTCATTAACTACGAATGGAGGTACAATTTCTGTATAACCAGCATCAGCATTTTTATCTAAAAAGAATTGTGTAAGAGCACGTTGTAATCTTGCTCCTTTACCTTTGTAAACCGGGAATCCAGCACCAGTAATTTTAACACCTAATTCAAAATCAATAATATCAAATTTCTTAGCTAGTTCCCAATGTGGTAGATTATTTGGTTTTGCTATCGCATCACCATTTTCAAATACAATTTCATTATCATCAGCATTTATACCTGCTTTAACAATATCATTTGGGATGTTTGGAATTTGATACAAAATCTCTTTAACGGAGTTTTCGTAAGAAGATAATAAATCTTGTAATTCTTTCGATTTTTCTTTTAAATCGACAGTTTTGTTTTTTAATTCATTAGCCTCTTCCGATCTACCATCTTTAAACAAATTACCAATTTCTTTTGCTAATTTGTTGGATTCAGCTAATACATTATCTAATTCAAATTGAGTTTTACGACGAAGTTCATCAACATTTAAAACTTCATCAACAAGACCTAAATTTTTGAAGTTACGTTTTTTCAATCCTTCAATTACACGGTCTTTGTTTTCTTGAATGTAAGAAACTACTAGCATATATTTTAATTAAATTTATACAAATGTATAAATAAATAATTTTTTTTGTGAATCTTATTAATTAATAAAGAAAAAAAAACATTTATAGACATTAAAAATGTTTATTATTAGAAAATAATTAGTTGTTAATTCTTTTATTTATTTTACAATTTTTATTTTTTAGTTGTAAAATAAAAAAATAAAAATCTAATTTTCAGTGTTTTAAACTTTTTTAATTCAGTATTTTTTAATTACAATTATATTACATAGGTTTTACATGAAATTACTTGAGATAAAAAATAACTTTGACAAAGAAAATTAATCGAAAATTATTAATAATTATAAAACAATTAAGTCATGAAAAAATTTTTCGCAGTAGTTGCAGTAGCAGCTTTATCATTAGGAGCAGTATCTTGTGGAGAGAAAAAAGCAGAAGAAACAGTAGAAGCAACAGCTGATTCAGCAGTAGCTACAGTAGATTCAGCAGCAGCTACAGTAGATTCAGCAGCAGCTACAGTAGATTCAGCAGCAGCTAAAGTAGAAGAAGCAGCTCCAGCTACAGAAGCTCCAGCAACTGAAGCTCCAGCAACAAAATAATTGAATAACATTCAATAATATAAAGAAAACCACTCATTAGATGAGTGGTTTTTTTTATGAATTAATTTTTCGGTGTAAAAATCTAGTTAATTTAATAGATAAATCTAAAAGAATTATTTTAGAATTACCATTTCTATCTATATGATAAGAAGCTTCATTAATTTCATTAAGAATATCTTCAATATTTGCTCCATTAATATAAGGAGAGAAACCATCCCATTTAAAACCTTCAGATTCTATTTTTAAAAAGGTTAAATCATTGGATTGATATGTTTTAAGTAAAGCCTGTCTAAAAATTTCTGAACAATAATTTAAAAAATCTTTTTGATTATTTCTTGACCAAGATGCTATTTGGTTTGACCAATCAATTAAATCTTTTAAGACAATAGGAGTTTTGGCAGCCATAAAAGCCTTTCTAACCCAAATTACAAAATATTTATCATATAAATGTTCTTCATTATTAAGCTCATATAATGCTTCTCGTATATTCCCTTGAGAAAGAAAGGATATACGTTGAGCTTTATCTTGTTGTATGTTTTTTTCTTGGATCAAATAATCATTTACATCTTTTATTGAAAGTTTTGGAATTTTTACTATTTGACAGCGAGAAATAATTGTCTGTAACAACAAATCTTCTCTTTCTGTAACTAAAATGAAAAGTGTTTTTTGAGGTGGTTCTTCAATTATTTTTAATAATTTGTTTGCAGCAGCAGTAGTCATTGTCTCTGGTTGCCAAATAATCATAATTTTATACCCTCCTTCGTAGCTATTAAGAGCTAATGTTTTTACAATTTCATCTGCTTCATCAACAGGAATTACGCCTTGTTTTTTTTCAATTCCAAGATGTGTCATCCAATCAGTTAAATTTCCATAAACATTTTCTGAAATGAAATTTCTCCAATCATTCAATAAATATTTGGCTAATGGCTTTTTTACAGAATCTGTCGCCGAATAAGGAAAAGCAAAATGTAAATCGGGATGTTGTAATTTATCAACTTTTAATGCGCATTGATGATTATCAGAACCACATAAAACTTCTCTCGCATAAGCAATTGCTAGAGCTAATGCTCCAGATCCTTCAGCTCCAACGAATAATTGCGCATGGCTTATTCGATTATTTTTAATAGATTCCTGAAGTTTAGATTTGATTTCTTTTTGACCAATGATGTTTTCCCAAAGCATAGTTCAAAGATAATATTTTAAACAGTTTTATATCAAGAATTTTATGAATCTTTCATAACTTTATTACTCAAAATAGAATGAAATGAAGACTGATCTTTTATCGAATACATTAAAAATGAGAGCAATTAATCCAACTGCGATGAGATTGTTAGTGCTTGATAGGTTAATGAAGTCTGAGATAGCTTTGAGTTTAGCTGATTTAGAAATTGAAATGGATCAAGCAGATCGAACAACAATTTATAGAACGCTGAAAAAATTTGAAGAAAATAAATTAATTCATTCTATTGAAGATGGAACAGGATCTATAAAATATGCTATGTGTGAATCAAATTGTAATTGCACACCAGAATTTACTCATGCACATTTTCATTGCAACAATTGTAGCCAAACGTTTTGTTTAAAAAATATTCATTTACCAGAAATAGATCTTCCTAAAAACTTCAGTATAGAGCAATCTTCTTTTATCTTGAAAGGAATTTGCGATCATTGTAAATCTTAAGTTTGCAATTTGGTTGCATACAATCTCGTTTATATTTGTCGTATAAATTATATTTTATGTCAAATTGTAAATGTTGTAGTAGCGAAGAAGTGAATGAAAATCATCATGATGAACATTCACATAACCATGATCACGAACATAATCATGACAATAATAAATTATTTTTAATAATTAGTTTATTCTTATTTTTTGCAGGAATAATTATCCAATATGTTATAAAACCAACATGGTTTGTCGATCAACAAATGGTTCGATTAGCATGGTTTTTAGTTTCATATATTTTTGTTGCTTATCCTGTTTGGGGAGAAACATTTAAACTTGCTAAGAAATTTGATTTTTTTAATGAATTTTCTTTAATGGGAATTGCCACTTTAGGTGCGTTTCTAATTGGTGAATATCCAGAAGGAGTTGCAGTAATGTTGTTTTATACGATAGGAGAAATGTTTCAAGAAGCAGCTGTGAATAAGGCAAGAAATAATGTTAAAGCTCTTCTAGATGTTCGTCCTGAAATTGCTCATGTTTTTCGTGATGATAAGTTTATAACAATAAAACCTTCAGAAGTTGAGATAGATGAAATTATACAAGTAAAAGTAGGAGAAAAAGTTTCATTGGATGGTATTTTACTATCAGAAAAGGGAAGTTTTAATACTTCAGCTTTGACAGGAGAAAGTAAACCATCTACTTATAAAAAAGGAGACTTAGTTTTATCTGGAATGCTGAATTTAGAAAATGTTATAGAGATAAAAACAACGAAAAAATTTGAAGACAGTTCAATCTCTAAAATACTAAAAATGGTTCAAGAAGCTTCATCTAGAAAAGCTCCTACAGAGTTATTTATTAGAAAATTTGCAAAAATATATACTCCTATTATTTTCTTTTTAGCGCTTGCTCTTGTTACCATTCCTTACTTTTTCGTTGATGACTATGTATTTTCTGATTGGTTATATAGAGGTTTAGTTTTTCTTGTTGTCTCTTGTCCTTGTGCTTTAGTTATTTCTATTCCTTTAGGATATTTTGGTGGAATAGGAGCAGCTTCTAGAAATGGGATACTAGTAAAAGGATCAAATTTTTTGGATTTATTAGCTCGTATAAATACTGTTGTGATGGATAAAACAGGGACGTTGACAGAAGGTGTTTTTCAAGTTCAAAAAATTGAAACGAATTATAATCAGGATGATTTTTTAAATTACGTGGCAGCATTGGAAAGTAAATCTACTCATCCGATAGCAAAAGCAATAGTGAATTATCATCATTCTGATTTTCCTGTAACTGACGTTGAAGAAATTTCAGGAAAAGGATTAAAAGGAATTGTAAATTCTAAAATAGTTTTAGCTGGTAATTCAAAACTTTTAGATCAATATTCAATTTCATATCCAGATAAAATAAATAATGTTGTCGAAAGTATTGTTGTTGTAGCAATTGATAATCAGTTTGCGGGATATATTATTGTTGCTGATAGAATAAAGTCTGATGCACAAGAAGCTATTCGTAAAATGATGAATATTGGAGTTACAGAAACAATTATTTTGAGTGGAGATAAAGATGTTATTACTCAAAAAGTAGCAAAAGAAGTTGGAGTGAATTTGGCTTATGGAGAGTTATTACCAGAAGGTAAAGTAAACAAAGTTGAAGAATTGAAAAAGGATATTCATAAAAAAATAGCTTTTGTTGGAGATGGGATTAATGATGCTCCTGTATTAGCGTTAGCCGATGTAGGAATTGCAATGGGAGGTTTAGGAAGTGATGCAGCAATAGAAACTGCAGATGTAGTGATACAAACGGATCAACCATCTAAAATTGCTACAGCTATAAAAATAGGTAGAGAAACAAAGAAAATTGTAATTCAGAATATTATTCTTGCAATGGGTATAAAAGCAATTGTATTATTGTTAGGTGCAGAAGGTATAGCCAATATGTGGGAAGCTGTTTTTGCTGATGTTGGTGTTGCATTGTTAGCAATTTTGAATGCCGTTAGAATACAACGTATGAATTTTAAGAATTAATAGTATAAATTGGTTTTTATATTTTATGAAAGTTCTAAAAATAAAGTTTTAATCGAATTAAAAAATAAAGCGACAGGTTTGTCGCTTTATTTTTTTAGATAAAGATTTTTCATCAAATCCAGATCAACGTTTAAAATATTTGATAAATAATTTTCTACATTTCCGAAATGTCTCTTGATGTAGAAAAAAGATGTTTCTAGGTATTCAGGTAGTACATCAATTAGGTATTTATAATTAGGGTCTATTTTTAGAATGTGACCATATTTTTGTTCTAAAAATATATTCGAAGCTAAATAATCATTCATGATTGTTTCTTCATTTACATTTAATGCAGATAAAATCATTGCTGTTGCAAAGCCTGTTCTATCTTTACCAGCAGTACAGTGAAAAAGTATTGGGGTTTTATTTTTATGCTGTATAACATCAAAAAAGTTTTTATATTTTTCTTGACATGTTTTATCTAGAACAAAATCTTTATAGATATTACGCATAAACTGTTTAGGATTTGGAATACCTGCTCTAAATTGTTTCATCAAATCATCAAAATGTCCAGAAGAAATATCTAAATGAACTTCGTGATTGCAACTATTAGGAATATGATCATAATTTTTTAAACGTTCGTGAGTTGTTCTCAAATCAATGATGGTTCTTATAGGATATTTGTTTAGTTTTTCTAAATCATCATCAGTTAAATTTGCTAAATCGTCAGAGCGGATAAGTAAACCACTTGTTATACATTCATTATCTTTGTTAATAATACTTCCTAAATCTCTACAATTAAAGCTTCCTTCTAGTGGAAGGATTCTTTTTTCAAGTCTATCATTGTCTAAAGTACATTCCATTTTCAGCGTCTATTTTAGGTTATTTTTTAACACTAAAAAGTTACGAGTTATTAATGAAATCTTAATGTTAAAAAATCTATAAATTTTTCTTTTTTTAATGTTTTATATTGATCAAATTAAAATTTAATTTATATTCGTATAGAATTAGATTAAATCTAAATAAAAAGATGGGAGATAAAATAAAAATTATAAAAGAGAAGTTTATTCTTAAGAAAAAAGAATTTGTAACTCCTCATCTTATAAGAGTTTATTTGGAAAATAATGATGTTTCTTTATTTGAGAATACATCTTTGGGAGGAACATGTAAATTGTTATTTCCTCCATTAGGTATAAGAGATATACACTATGCAGAATATGATGATACTTCAAAAAAATGGATTTCTCCATCTGATAAATTTAAACCAGTTTCTCGAACATATACTTTAAGAGGAATTGATGCCGAGAATAATCAAATTATTATCGATTTTGCAAACCATGGTTTAAATGGTCCTGGTTCTCGCTGGGCAAATGAAGCTGTTGTTGGTGATAGAATTGGAGTTTCTATGAAATCAAAGAAAAAAGATTTAGTATCAAAAACAGACTTTGTTGTTTTAGGTGCGGATTTAACAGGATTACCAGTCATCTCTACAATTATAGAAACATTATCAGCTCATGTCAAAGGGATTGTTTGTGTAGAAGTTCCTACAGAGAATGATATTCATACAATAGAATCAAAAGCAGATTTAGAATTTAAGTGGATTGTAAATCCAAATGTAGGAAAAGGTTCTGCATTATTTGATTTAATAAAAAAACAAAAATTTCCGAAAAGAAAAGAAGGTAAACGTTTTGCTTATATAGCAGGTGAATCAAAATCTGTAAAAGAATCAAAATCTTTTTTCAAAGACGATTTAGAGTGGAAAAAAGATGAATTTTACTGTACTTCTCATTGGAAGGCTGGTAAATCAGAAAAAAATGCTTTAGAAGATTGTCACTCTAAAATAGAAGAAGAATCTTTAATTAAGATATTTTAAAATTATTTATAATAGAATTTAATAAGATAATTAGTTTAAACAATTTCATTAATAAGATATTAAGCTTTTTTAATTTATAGGGAAATGGAAACTTTTTTTGAAAGGTTTCCATTTCTTTTATAATCTTTTATTCTTCGATTACATTTGCATTTAATGAAGCTAAAACTTCTTGCGTGATATCTTTTCCTCCACTAATATTTCTATACAATGATCCAATAGTATAAATAGGTCCCCAAGGAACTCCCCACCAGCCTAAAATAAATGTTATAATAGAAAATCCTATACTATATTTTACAGTAGATTCTCCTGATTTAATGAAATAAATATCACTACTTCTCTTAAATGTCATGATTAGAATAGATATACAATATTGAAAAATAACGAATTTAGCTCCATTATTTAATTAATGATTGATTTCATCGACGCTCAATCTTTCGATGTTTTTAATTTGTATCATTTAGTTTTTTTAGGTTGATTATCATATATGTATTTTGTAAATATACTGTTTTGTGCAAAAAATTATAAATATAGATTTATAATTTTTAAATAATAATTAGAGATAAAAACTATTTTATTGGAACAAGTTTTATATTTGAGAAATTATAAAAAAATAATTATTTTGAAAACGGAACGATTAATTCTGAATGGAGATTATAAGTTAATTACTGAATTGAATGAATTTAGAATGAGTTTATGGGTAAATAGTTTTGGAATACTAAATGTTTCTACAAATGAAGAAATTGTTCCTGTAATTTCTACATTTCATTTAGAAGATTATACTGAAGAAGATACTATGTTGAAAGTAAAATTTAGTATTTATCCGAATGGAGCAAAAAATTATGAAGTTGTGTTTAATTTAGTTGATTCGTCTTTTATTTATCAAAACAAAATTTATTCTTTGAGTGCGTATAAACAAGATTTTTTTGAGGAATAACTTATTTATTATATTCAAATAAGGTTAATCATAATTTAAATTAGTTTGTATATTTGAGTGTTAGTGTACGCTAAATTAAAGAAATAATGTTTGAAATAAACCACAATCTTTTAAATAGTCTATATAGTGATGATATAATTTATCATTATACAAAAGCTTCAACAGCTATTGATTACATTTTATATAATCAACAATTAAGATTTAGTAATTCCTTAAGTTCAAGTGATCCTATTGAAAGTAGAAAAGCTAGTCGATCAATAGTATATAATGGTGAACAAGCAAATAGAAAACAGACTGTAAAAGAAGTTGAAGAAGTTAATTTATTAGATAGTTTTATTGAGAATCTTGAAACAACTTTCCTTCAGATATGTTTTTGTAAAAATTCTATGAATGATGATATTGATTCTATTCCACGTTTTAAAGGATATGAAGAGAGTTTAGGTTTTACAAAACTTAGAATGTGGGATCAGTATGCTGATAGATATTCAGGTGTTTGTATAGCATTTTCTAAAGATAAATTATTAGAATTAAATAAGAGTTTAGATATTTATTCTAAAGATATTGAATATTGTAATTTTCAAGATATTTGGTTTAAAAAAATTGGAGATATTCAAGGTAATCATTTAATAAATGTAGGTTTAGATTCTTATAAAGAGCAGATTAAGAAAAAAATTATAGATTCATGGTTTTGTAAGCATATAGACTATTCAGGTGAAAATGAATTTAGAATAGGAGCTTTATTTAATAAAGAAAAATGTACATTAGAAATTTTACGTAATGAAATAGTATCTAATCAGACAATGCTTGATATTAAAAATTGTATAAAAGCTATTTTTGTTTCAAGTTACGCAAATTATAAACAAAAGAATGAATTATTAAATTATGCTAATAGTTTAAATGTAGATTTAATAGAAATTAAATGGAATTATAATTCTATTGAAGCGATAGATTATAAGAGAGAAAAAGAATTTTACAGTAGTTTCCTAAATTCTAAAAATAGCTAATTATAACTATTTAGTAGAACATTAAAGAAAGTAATTTTTAATATTTTATTCTAAAATCTTTATTAGTTTGCAATAGCAATAGTAGCGGCATCCTTTTATAAACAATTTTATAACGCGTGATTGATTGTTTATAAAAGATACAGCGAATAGTGCGGCCTGTAGGGATTGCCCAAATAATTAAAGTAAAAAAAATAAAAGTCTGTTTAAATACTATTCATAAAGAATAATTTAAACAGACTTTAAAAAAATAAATAAGATAGCTAATGATTCCTTTCTTTTTTAGAAAGGCATTATAAGTTTGAATACTATGTTGCGTCCCATATTATAAATCCCAGAATTTCCTCTTGAAGAAGTGTTATAATACTCGAAATATTTTAATCGATTAAGATGAGATTGATAAGCTTTGTCGAATAAATTATTTGCTTGAACAATAAACTGTATATTTTTAGTTTTTGAATATTTAATTTCTGTTGTAACTCCTAAATTAAATAATGTATAAGATGATGTTCTAGTTTCTGTACCATTTAAACCTAAAAATCTATTCTGTGTTGCTGTATATTCCATTTCGAATTTTGGAATGATAGCTGTAAAATACTTTGATTTAGGTTTTATTTCTTTAGAAATCCCACTGTTTATAGACATTGGAGGAATTAGAGGTAAATATTCTCCTTCATTCCCTTTTCCTTTGAATGTCGAAGCACGGTTGAATCCATAAATAACACTCATACTATTATCCCAACGAAATCCCTTTAATTTTTCTGGATGTAAAGAAAATGATACTTCTGCTCCATATAATTGTGCTTTCGATTGTTCGTATTTATAGGTTCTATTTCCTTGTGCATCTACAACTGGATTTCCTTGTGCATCAGCTACCATAGACATATAAATATAGTTTTGTATGTTGTTATTAAAAATACTTACTTCGCTAGAAAAGTCTCTATATTTTAAACTAATTCCTAAATCTTCTTGTAAAGAAAATTCTGGATCGAAATTTCGATTTCCTAAATAAATAATGTGTGCACCAGGATCTAAACCATTACTTCCTATTTCTGTAATATTTGGAGCTCTATATGCTCGTCCAATATTAGCTTTTAAACTAATGTTTTTTGATGCTTGAAATGTTGCTCCTATACTTCCACTAATACCGTTAAAATTCTTTTTATAAGCATCAAATTGAAGATTTGCACCTTCATCATTTGCGTTAGATTGTTGTTCGAATCCAGTAATAGGATTTGTACCGACATAAAAATCATTCCATTTTACTTTTCGTAAATCATAGCGAATTCCTCCACTAATACTCCATTTTTCTCTTTTCCATTTCCCATATAAATAAGCTCCGCCATCAAATAAATCATAATTTGGAATAGGAAAGTCTGTTGCATCCATATTTTTATTATTCTGTAACATTCCATTTACACCAACTGATATTTCGATATTTGAAAATTTTGGAGCATTGTATCTTACATTATAATTTAAGGTATTTAGTCGCATATACATTCCTGCTTGCTCTGGATCTGTTGGATGAGTAAATTCTCGTCTGATATTTTGTTGACCACCAATTAAAACATCAATATCTCCTTTTCCAATTTCGTAGAAACTATGTAAATACGCTCTATAATGTTGTATATGTTGTGATAAATCTGGTATTTTATATGATTTTAATTCTTTATTAGAAACAATAGGACGATTTAAAATATCATCATCGTCACCTTCAAAAATTTGTTTTGTAAATTTTCTTGAGATTGAGTCTCTGGTTCCGTCTGGAATTCCTTGTCTATTGTCATACAATGTAAAATTAAGATGTGTATATCCTTTTTTTGATTTATAGCCGACTAAAGCTGCAAAGTTTTTTACATTAAAATTTGTTAAATAGACTCTTCCATCAATTGGGTTTTGGTAATTTTTAGCCATTCTATAAGAACCGCTCAAACCAAAAAGAAAATGTTTGTCAGAATAACTTAAACGTAATCCATTCCCAATAAGACTATTATTAGTTTGGTATTCATTTGTATATTTCCCGTGTAATTTACCATCTCCTTCTTTTGGAATAAATGGGAATAAACTAATTACTCCAGCAATTGCATCAGAACCATATAAAAGACTTGCAGGCCCTTTTATAACTTCTGCTTTTTCTATTGTATAATCATCTATTTCTATACCATGTTCATCACCATATTGTTGTCCTTCTTGTCGCATTCCATCGTACATTGTTAGAACACGATTGTATCCTAAACCATGTATAAATGGTTTCGAAATATTCGGACCTGTTTTTACTGCGTTTAATCCAGGTACATTTTTTACAAGAACATCAATAATATTGCTTTCAGCAGTTCTTTCTATCTGTTTTAAAGATACAGGAGCAATAGAAATTGGATTTTCTCTTAGTAAAGTTGCTCTTGTAGTTCCAGTAACAACAATTTCGTCTAATTTATTTGTTGTTTCAGGTTTTAGAAAAATAGTATAATCTGTTTTGTTAGATTGTAATTGTATTGTATCTGTTTCGTAACCTAATGCTTCAATTATTAATTTAATGTCAGTTTTACTTTGTGTAATATCTATTTTAAAATTTCCTTTTTTATCTGAATTGATGCTATTATCAGAATTTTCTTCTTTGATGTTATACAATTCAATTGGCTGTTTGGTTTCCGAGTCTTTTACCGTTCCAATAATTGTGACTTGTTGGGCATGTCCGAGAACTGGAAAAGTAGAAAACAATAAGAGTAGAATTATTTTTTTCATTCTATGTGTTATTAATATTTATGACAAACTTAATAAAGTTAGATCTTTCTAACAAAATTATTTTAAATAAAATTTAAAATAATTACAAAAGTAAAATAATTAAGATTGATCATACTATATTGGTTTTAAAGTAATGAGAAGTGGTTTATAAAACTTTTTGTTATTATTAATTATACACAAACTAAATTATTTGATATACAATGTTTTATTTTTAATAAATAAATTGTCAAAAAAAATAATTTTTAAAATTTTTAATTCAAAAATCATTTTCATCCAAAATTTATTTATACATTTGTTCCAACAAAAAGAAAATAATGTACACAATTCAGTTCCATCATCATCACCATCATACTTGCACTCAAGCGAGCTGATTGTGATATGGACATGTGTCAAATAATATATCTAAATCCCGTTTGAGTAAATCAAACGGGATTTTTTTATTACTTTCTATTATTTTAATTTTCTCTTTCAGATTTACTCAAACAAAAAATATAAAAATTATAAAATGAGTAAATTAAAAATAGCCATTCAAAAAAGTGGAAGACTAAGTGAAAAATCACTTGAATTATTGAAAGATTGTGGAATTAAAATATCTACAAGCAATAGAAAGTTAAGAACAGAATCATCTAATTTTCCAATCGAGGTATTATTTCTTCGCGACGACGATATTCCGCAATATGTAGAACAAGGAGTTGCTGATATTGGTATTCTAGGAGAAAATGAAGTTTGGGAAAAAGATAAGGATATTAATAATGTTCGCAAATTAGGTTTTGCAGGTTGTAAACTTTGTTTAGCTATCCCAAAGGATGAAGTTTATACAGATTTATCTTATTTCGAAAATAAAAAAATAGCAACTTCTTATCCTAGAATTTTAGGAAACTTCTTCCAAGAAAAAGGAATCAATGTAAAAATAGAAGAAATTGGTGGAAGTGTAGAAATTGCTCCGAGTATCGGTTTAGCCAATGCAATTTTTGACATTGTTTCTACTGGTTCTACTTTATTAACAAATGGGTTGAAACAAGTTGAAACTGTTGTAGAATCTGAAGCTATTTTAGTCGCAAATAAAAATTTAGATACAGAAAAGCAAGCCATTCTAGACCGTTTAATGTTTAGAATAGAAGCTGTAAAACAATCATCAGAAAATAAATATATACTTCTCAATGCTCCAAATGATAAATTAGAAGAAATTATAGGTTTACTTCCTGGTATGAAATCTCCTACCGTTTTGCCTTTAGCAGAAAAAGGTTGGTCATCTATACATACTGTTGTTAAAGAGGATACTTTTTGGGATATTATAGAACAATTAAAAGAATTGGGTGCAGAAGGTATTTTAGTATTAGAAATAGAGAAAATGATTTTATAGTGTTAAGATATAAAGGTATAAGTCATAAGTATGATGAAAACCTTATAACTTAAGTCTTAAAACTTAAAAACTAAAATAATGAGAACATATATACGACCACAAGTATCCGATTGGACAGAATTAACAACACGTCCAACAAAAGAATCAAAAGATTTACAAAAAATTGTATTAGAAGTTTTTGATAAAATAAAAACAGAAGGAGACAAGGCTTTAGTAGATTTTACAGCACAATTTGATAAAGTTCAATTAACAAACCTATTTGTAACAAGCCAAGAAATAGATGAAGCAGATGAACTAATCTCAAATGATTTAAAACAAGCTATACAATTAGCTGCATCAAACATAGAAAAATTTCACTCAGCACAGTTCGAAAAAAGTAATGTTATAGAAACCACACAAGGTGTACAATGCTGGCGAGAATCTCGAGGAATAGAAAATGTAGGAATTTATATACCTGGAGGAACAGCTCCATTGTTTTCAACAACATTAATGTTGGGAATTCCTGCAAAATTAGCAGGTTGTAAAAACATTATTTTATGTACACCTCCAAATAAAGAGGGTAAAATTCACCCAGCTATTTTATATACAGCCAATCTTATAGGCATAGAAAAAATAGTAAAAGTAGGTGGAATTCAAGCTGTCGGAGCTTTAACATTTGGGACAGAAACAATCAATAAAGTCGATAAAATTTTTGGCCCAGGAAACCAATACGTAACAGCAGCCAAACAAGTCGCTCAGAATTTTGGTGTAGCAATAGATATGCCGGCTGGACCAAGCGAAGTTCTAGTTATTGCAGACGAAACATCTGTACCCAAATACATTGCTGCAGATTTATTATCACAAGCTGAACATGGAACAGATTCTCAAGTAATTTTATTAACAAATAACGAGAATACTTTAAACCAAACATTAAAGGAATTAGAGAATCAATTAGCTGTTTTACCTCGAAAAGAATTTGCCCAACAAGCACTTAATAATTCAAGAGGAATAGTTTTGAAAACGATAGACGATTGTGTTACATTTTCAAATATCTATGCACCAGAACATTTAATTTTTGCGTGTGAATCAGCGGAAAATTATATTCCAAAAATAATCAATGCAGGTTCAGTTTTTCTAGGGAATTATTCGTGCGAAAGTGCAGGAGATTATGCTTCGGGAACAAATCACACTTTGCCAACCAATGGCTATGCAAAAAATTACTCAGGTGTTTCTTTAGACAGTTTTATCAAGAAAATTACCTTTCAGAAACTATCACAAGAAGGAATCAAAAATATTGGTCCTGCAATAGAATTAATGGCAGAAGCCGAAGAATTATTTGCTCATAAAAATGCAGTAACCTTAAGATTACAAGATTTAAATTATAAGGTATAAGTTAAATAGGGCGTTCCCTTCGGTCGGGCTTTACGTTGCAATCTTTTTCTAAGGAAAAAGGATTTTCACTACAATCCCTAACGCAAACAGTAATTATAAAACATAATACTTGAAAACTAAATAAAATGAAAACATTTAATATAAATAATATCATTCGTCCTAACATAAAAGTGATGAAAGCCTATTCATCTGCTCGTGATGAATTTCAAGAAATTACTAATGATTTCGTATTCTTAGATGCAAATGAAAATCCTTATGAAACTGGATTAAATCGTTATCCCGACCCATTTCAACGAAATGTAAAAAACGAACTAAGTACAATTAAAAACTATCCAGCAAACCAGATTTTATTAGGAAACGGAAGTGACGAGGTTTTAGATTTAATCTTTCGTGCTTTTTGTGAACCAAACCAAGACAATGTTATTGCGATTTCTCCTTCTTATGGAATGTATAGTGTTTTAGCAAATTTAAATGCAATAGAATACCGTAAATCTCTATTAAATGAAAATGATTTTCAACCCAATATCGAAGATATTTTCTCTAAAGTAGATGAATACACAAAAATGATTTTCCTTTGTTCTCCTAATAATCCAACAGGAGAAATCATCAAAAGAGAATATATTTTAGAAATCGTCAAACGCTTCAATGGTTTAGTAATAATAGATGAAGCTTATATTGATTTTTCTACAGAACCATCTTGGATAGAAGAAATTAAAAATTATCCGAATATTATCGTTATCCAAACTTTATCAAAAGCATTTGGTTTGGCAGGAATTCGTTTAGGTATTTTGTATGCAAGTCTAGATATTATTGCTGTATTGAATAAAATAAAACCACCATATAACATCAATCAATTGACTCAACAAAAAGCATTAGAAATTCTAAAAGATTATGATAAAATAAAGTTAACTACACAAACAATTATTAAACAAAAACAACTTCTTGAAACAGCTCTAAAAGAAATAATTTTTATAGAAAAAATTTATCCAAGTGATGCTAATTTCATTTTAATAAAAGTTGATGATGCTACAAAACGTTACAATGAATTAATAGAAAAAGGAATTGTTATCCGTAATCGAACAAATGACGATTTGTGTAAAAATTGTTTAAGAATAACAGTTGGTACAGAAGAGGAAAATGAGAAGATTTTAGAAAATTTAAAAAGTCTTTAGAATTAAGTTATTAGGCATAAGGTTTTATTTGTAATTTAATAGAAGTAAATTTTGTATATGAGTAGTTTTAGCACTTTAATTGTTTGGAAAAAATCTCATGAATTAACTTTAAAAATTTATGAGATTACAAAGACTTTTCCTAAAGAAGAAACTTTTGGAATTACAAGTCAAATAAGGCGAGCCGCTTATTCTATCCCTTCAAATATTGTTGAAGGTAGAACCAAATCAACAATTGCACATAAATTGAGCTTTGTTTCTCACTCGGTAGGCTCTTTTGAAGAAGTGAAATATTTTTTACTATTAAGTAAAGATTTAAATTATATAACAATAGAAACATATAATGAACTTATTCCATTTTTGAATGAAGTTGGAAAACTTCTCAATGGTTATGAGAGATTTATTAAAAACGATAAATATTCTAAGGAGTAAAACTTGAAATCTTATACCTTATACCTTAGAACTTAGAACTTATTATGAAAAAACTCCTATTTATAGATCGTGATGGAACAATGATATTAGAACCATCAGATTACCAAGTTGATAGTTTCGAAAAACTAGAATTCTATCCAGAAGCATTTACTTATTTAGGTAAAATTGCTAAAGAATTAGATTATGAATTAATCATGGTAACAAACCAAGATGGCTTGGGAACAGAAGCACATCCAGAAGAAAAATTTTGGCCAATTCAAAATTTTGTAATTAAAGCTTTTGAAAATGAAGGTGTAAAATTTGAAGCAGTATATATTGATAAAACATTTGCCAAAGAAAATGCACCAACAAGAAAACCAAATACAGGCTTATTAACACAATATATCAATAATTCAGTTTACGATTTAGCAAAATCTTTTGTTATTGGAGATAGAATAACAGATGTTAAATTAGCTCAAAATCTTGGAGCAAAAGGAATTTTTATTGCGAACGATGAAGCATTGGGAGCAAATGAAATTTCAAAAAATGAAGATTTAAACGATACAATTGCATTAAAAACTACTTCTTGGAAAGAAATTTATGAATTTCTAAAATTAGAAAATAGAACTGCATCTATCAAAAGAAATACCAATGAAACAAAGATAAAAATCGATTTGAATTTAGACGGAACAGGGAAATCAGACATTTCGACTGGAATTCATTTTTTTGATCATATGCTAGACCAAATTGCTCGTCACGGACAAATGGATTTAAAGATAAAAGTGGATGGAGATTTAGAAGTAGATGAACATCATACAATAGAAGATACCGCAATTGCTCTTGGCGAAGTATTTTCATCGGCTTTAGGAAATAAATTGGGTATCGAACGTTATGGTTTCGCTTTACCAATGGACGATTGTTTAGCTCAAGTTGCTATTGATTTTGGTGGAAGAAATTGGTTGGTTTGGGAATCAGATTTTAATCGTGAAATGATTGGACAAATGCCAACAGAAATGTTTTATCATTTTTTCAAATCATTTACTGATGGAGCAAAAGCTAATTTGAATATTAAAGCAGAAGGAATAAATGAGCATCATAAAATAGAAGCTATTTTTAAAGCTTTTGCAAAAGCCATAAAAGTTGCTGTAAAACGTGATCCAGATAAAATGATTTTACCAAGTACTAAGGGAGTGTTGTAAGTGATTATGTGTTTAAGTTAATCAGTTTTTAAGTTTCTGAATAAAATTACTTAATCAAATACATAACAACTTAAGCACTTAATAACATTTCAACTTAAAATTAGAAAAAATGATTGCTATAATAAAATACAATGCAGGAAACACAAAATCAGTTCTGAATGCTGTAGCAAGGTTAGGTTACGAAGCAGAAATAACAGATGATTTTGAAAAAATAAAAAATGCAGAAAAAGTTATTTTCCCTGGAGTAGGTCATGCTGCTTCAGCAATGAAATATCTAAAAGAAAGAGGATTAGATCAATTAATAAAAAATTTGAAGCAACCAACCTTAGGAATATGTTTAGGACAACAATTAATGTGTGAGTTTTCTGAAGAAGGAAATACAGAATGTATAGGAATTTTCCCTGTACAAGTAAAATTATTTCCACCAACAGAAATTGTTCCTCAAATGGGTTGGAATAATATTTATGAATTAAAAAATTATTTATTGAAAAATGTTGATGAAAATTCTGATATCTATTATGTACATAGTTATTACTGTGAATTATCTGAATATACAATCGCTAAAACAGATTATATTTTAGAATATTCTGCTGCATTGCAAAAAGATAATTTTTATGCTACACAGTTTCATCCCGAAAAATCTGCTGGAATAGGAGAACGTATTCTACAGAATTTCCTAAGTTTATAGAAGATAATAAATTATTTTTTTAATAGATTCTAAATAAACGATTGATATAAATTAACACACATGAAAAAAACAATTTTTACTTTACTAACAGCATTTTCTTTTTTACAATTGTCTGCACAAGAAAAAGTCTATTTTACATCAAATCCATCATTTAGTCCAGATGCAAAAACCATTTATTTTAGTTACGATAGTGACATTTGGAAAGTTGATGCTAATGGAGGAAATGCAACCAGAATAACAGCATTAGAAGGAGAAGAAACAAATCCTAGAGTTTCTCCAGATGGAAAATGGCTCGCATTTAGTTCAAACCAATATGGTAATTATGATGTTTATGTAATGCCTATAAATGGAGGACAAATAAAGCAATTGACTTTTCATCAAGCGAAAGATGATGTAGAAAGCTGGAGTTGGGATAGTAAAAATATTTATTTCACATCAAACCAAAATAATAACTTCGGAAGTTTTAAAATTGCTTTAGATGGAGAAACACCACAACCATTGTTTACCAATTATTTTAATACAACAAATGGATTAGTAGAAACACCTTCTGGAGAATATATTTTTACAAATTCTACAGAAAGTGCAAATCAAGTTGCTCGTAAACGCTACAAGGGAGAAAATAATCCAGATTTATTAGCGTATAATCCAAAAACAAAAGCATTTAAACAATATACAGATTATAGAGGAAAAGATTTTAATCCTACAGTTGATCAAAAAGGAATTATTTATTTTATTTCTGATGAAAATAACGGAGAATATAATCTTTATAAAATAGAAAATGGTAAAAAAGAAGCTTTAACAGCCTTTGATACATCAATTAAAAAACCTTTTGTTGCAGCAAATGGTTCAAAAGTGATTTTTGAAAAAGATTATCAATTGTTTGTTTATGATGTTAATACAAAAACAAGTAATCCAGTAACAATTAATGTTAATACAAATAAAATAATAGATAAAGAACAAAGTTTTAGTACAGCTGATGAGGTTTCATTTTTTGATGTTTCTCCAGATGGAAAGAAAATAGCATTTGTAAGTCGAGGAATTATTTTTGTTTCTGATATAGAGGGAAAATTCGTTAATAAAATTACAGATGGAAAAGAACGAGTTCTAGAAGTAAAATGGTTAAAAGACAATCAAAATTTAATTTTTAATCAAACTTACAAAGGATATCAAAATTGGTTTAAAGTTGCAGCAAATGGAAAAGGAAGATCAGAGCAATTAACATCAGATACAAGAAATAATAGAGATATCACATTTAATCATGATTTATCACAAGCGGTTTATTTAAGTGGACGAGATGAAGTAAGATTATTGGATTTAAAATCATTTAAATCATCTACTATTGTTAAAGATGAAATTTGGGGATTTCAAAATTCTAAACCATCATTTTCTCCAAATGATGAATATGTTTTATTTTCAGCTAAGCGAAATTTCGAATTAGATATATTTATACATAATATCAAAAAAAATAAAACAATTAATCTTACAAACACTGGCGTATCCGAGGAAGATCCGACTTGGTCTCCTGATGGTAAATACATTTATTTTGCAAGTGATAGAACTAATCCTTCTTATCCATTAGGAATGCAAAAATCTAATATTTACAAAGCATCTTTAGATTGGTTTGATGAAGCTTATAAATCTGAAAAATTTGATAATCTTTTTGTAGAAGAAAAAAAGGTTGAGAAAAAGGAAAAGAAAGAGGAGAAAAAAGAACTTAAAGAATTAACTGTAAATCCTGAAGGATTTTTGGAACGAATAGAAATGGTTACAGATCGATTCGGATATCAAACAAATCCATTTCTTTTTTCCGATGATAAAAAACAATATTTATTTTATAACTCAAACCAAGACAATGGAAAATTCCAATTGTTTAGAAATGTAACTTCTGATTTTGAAGAGAGCAAAACAGATAAAGTTTTCGCAAAAGGAGCTGATTATATTATTAGAAATGATAAAAATTTATATGCTTTAATTGATGATAGTGTGTATAAATTTGGTATTAGTTCTACAAATCCAGAAAAAATAAATCTTAACTACAGTTTTGATAAAAATTTATCTTCAGAATTTACACAAATGTATGATGAAGCTTGGGCTGGAATAGAAGAAAATTTCTACGATGAAAATTTTCATGGAGTTGATTGGAAAGCTAAAAAACAACAATATGCAACTTATTTACCATTTGTAAATAATCGTAATGATTTAAGAATATTATTAAATGATTTATTAGGAGAATTAAATTCTTCTCATTTAGGTTTTTCTTCGTCTGGAAAAGAAGAAGATAAACGATTAAATTATTTTACAAATGAAACAGGCTTAGTATTCAAGAATGATCAACCATTTGTTGTTGATAGAATTGTAAGAAAATCTCCTGCATTTCTTAAAAATGTAGATATAAAAGAAGGCGATGTTTTAATTGCTGTGAATGATCAGAAAGTTGATGAAAAAATAAATAGAGATTTTTATTTTACTACACCTAAAAAATTGGATGAATTAAAATTAGAATTTAATAGAAATGGTAAAACAATCACAACTAAAATTCATCCAATAGCAAATTATACATTTAGAGGACTTTTATATGATGAATGGATTTATGAAAATCGTCAACGAGTAAAACAATTGAGTAATGATAGAATTGCTTATTCGTACATGAAAAACATGACTTCTCCAGAATTGGATGCTTTTTTATTGGATATGGTAGAACAAGAAAATAAAAAAGAAGGTGTAATTCTTGATTTACGTTTCAATACAGGAGGAAATGTTCATGATAAAGTTTTAAACTTTTTAGCGCAACGTCCATATTTACAATGGAAATATCGTGAAGGACAATTAACAGTACAACCAAATTTTGCTCCTTCAGGTAAACCAATTGTATTATTAATTAATGAATATTCATTAAGTGATGCAGAAATGACTTCTGCAGGATTCAAAGCACTTAAATTAGGTAAAATAATTGGTCAAGAAACCTATCGTTGGATCATTTTTACATCAGGGAAAAGTTTAGTAGATGGTTCTTTTTATAGAATTCCTGCTTGGGGAACATATACATTAGATGGTAAAAATTTAGAGAAAACAGGTGTTTCTCCTGATATATATATCAAGAATACATTTATGGATCGTTTAGAAAATAAAGATCCTCAGCTAGAAAGAGCTGTTCAAGAAATATTAAAAGAAATTAAATAATTAGTTTTAAGGCTTAAGATTTTAATATGTAAGTTGTTAATTTACTTGTGTGTTAAAATCTTTATTTCTTAAGTCTAAAGAATCAAAATATAGTGATGAGAATTATACCTGCAATAGATATTATAGAAGGAAAATGTGTACGTCTTTCTCAAGGAGATTACAATACAAAAAAAATATACAACGAGAATCCTTTAGAAATTGCAAAAGAATTTGAGGAATATGGAATTGAATATTTGCATTTGGTCGATTTAGATGGAGCAAAATCCAGCCAAATTATTAACTATAAAACATTAGAATTAATTGCAACAAAAACAAATCTGAAAATAGATTTTGGAGGAGGAATAAAATCGAATAATGATATCCGAATAGCCTTTGAATCTGGTGCAAATCAAATCACAGGAGGAAGTATTGCTGTACAAAATCCAACTTTATTTAATGAATGGATTTCAGAATATGGTAGCGAAAAAATTATTTTGGGTGCGGATGCTAAAGATAGAAAAATAGCAACGCATGGTTGGCTAGAAAGTTCTGAATTGGATGTGATAGAGTTTATAAAAGAATACCATACAAAAGGTATCGATTATGTGATTTGTACAGATATTGCTAAAGATGGTATGTTACAAGGAACATCGAATGAATTGTATCAGGAGATTTTAACAAATGCTAATATTAAATTAATTGCTTCTGGAGGTGTTTCTTCAATTGATGATTTAATAAAAGTAAAAGAATTAGGTTGTGAAGGAGCTATTCTTGGTAAAGCAATTTATGAAGGTAAAATAGAGTTGAAAGAAGTAGTTAAGTTATTCGTTTAGTATGTTTTTAGGTTTATAAATTGATATTTAACTGAACCAAATAGCTACTTAAAAACTTAATTACTGATGACTTAAAAATATAAAAAAGGTGTTAAAAAAAAGAATTATTCCGTGTCTTGATATCAAAGATGGAAGAACGGTAAAAGGGATAAATTTTGAAGGTTTACGAGATGCTGGAGATCCAGTAGAGTTAGCCAAAAAATATGTTGATGAAGGAGCAGATGAATTGGTTTTCTTAGATATTACAGCAACGCAAGAAAAACGAAAGACATTAGCAGAAATGGTAAAACGAATAGGAGAAGCAATTAATATTCCTTTTACTGTTGGTGGAGGAATAAACTCTGTCGAAGATGCTTCTATAGTTATTAATGCTGGTGCAGATAAAGTATCAGTTAATTCATCTGCTGTAAAAAATCCACAACTTATTTCAGAATTAGCAGCTCAATTTGGATCACAATGTGTTGTTGTAGCTGTAGATACAAGAAATGTGGATGGAACACAAAAAGTTTTTGTGAGTGGAGGAAAAATTGAAACAGATTGGAAAACTTTAGACTGGGTAAAAAAAGTTGAAGAACTTGGGGCAGGAGAAATATTATTAACATCAATGGATGGTGATGGAACGAAAGCTGGTTTCAAGATAGATATTACTAAAGCTGTTGCTGATATGGTTAATTTACCTGTTATTGCATCTGGTGGAGCAGGAAAAAAAGAACATTTTTCTGAAGTATTTACTCAAACAAAAGCGAATGGAGGATTGGCTGCAAGTATTTTCCATTTTGGAGAAATACCAATTCCAGAATTAAAAAATTATTTAAAAGAACAAAACATACCAATACGATGAATATTGATTTTACAAAAAGCAATGATGGATTAGTTCCTGTGATTATTCAAAATTATTTGAATAATCAAGTTTTAATGCTTGGTTACATGAATCAAGAAGCTTTTGATAAAACAAAAGAAATAGGAAGAGTTACTTTCTTTTCTCGTTCAAAAAATAGATTATGGACAAAAGGAGAAGAATCAGGTAATTTTCTAGAAGTAAAATCAATTGCTATTGATTGTGATAATGATACTATTCTTATTAAAACAAAACCTTATGGACCAACATGTCATACAGGAGCAATAACTTGTTTTAAAGAAGAATCGAACAGAGGATTTGTTTATGAATTAGAACAAACGATAAATGATCGTATTGATTTAGATGATGATCCAAACTCTTATACCAATAAATTATACAAACGAGGAATTAATAAAGTTGCTCAAAAAGTTGGAGAAGAAGCGATAGAAGTTGTAATTGAAGCAAAAGATAATAACGATGATTTGTTTTTAAATGAATCAGCAGATTTACTTTATCATTATCTTATTCTATTAAAAGCAAAAGGTTTTAAATTAGAAGATGTTGAAGATATTTTGAAAAGTAGAGAAAATGCTCCTCGAAGAGATAGTTAAAATAAAAAGGATTGCTTTAGCAATCCTTTTATGTTTGTTTTTAACTTTTTAATTAAAAATAAGTAATATGTATATTTATTATCAATTAGATATAAAATAAAATGACCTTTCTCATGAAATGAATATAAAATCTAAATGTTTAGAATAATTATAAATAATATATTATTTTTGACATCCAATTAATAGTTGGTCTAAATAACAATTATAAAAAATGAAAAAATTATTTATAACTCTAGTTTTGCTTTCTTCTTTCATAAAAGCACAAACAAATACATTATTAAATGCAGATTTCTGGAAAGCAAATCCAACGATAGCAGTTGTTAAAGAAGAAATCTCTAAAGGGAATAATCCAGCACAACCAAATGGAGGTAATTTTGACCCTACAACTTTAGCAATTAATAATAATGCATCATTAGATGTTATAAAATATTTAGTAGAACAACCAGGTAATAGTGTAAAGAAATCTACACACGATGGTAGACAATACATTCATTGGGCTGCAATGAGAGGGAATTTAGAAGCAATTAATTATTTAATAGCTAAAGGATCTGATGTGAATAAAACTGATGATAAAGGAGCAACTCCGTTAGCTTTCGCAGCTGGTTTTGGTCAAATAGATCCTGCTATATATAAAGCATTTTTTGATGCAGGAGTAAATCCAAAAGAAAAATATAGTAATGGTGAAACAATTTTATTTAAAGCTATAGGAAATGATAAAGATTTTAAATTAACAGAATATTTACTTTCTAAAGGATTATCTTTAAAAGATGTAGATAATAATGGGAATACTCTTTTTGATTATGCAGCTATAAATGGAAATGTAGAGTTATTAAAATCATTAGTAAAAAAGGGTGTAAAACCAACAAATGGTGCATTGATATATGCTTCAAGAGGAACTCGTTTTGCAGCTAATACATTAGATACTTATAAATATTTAGTTGAAGAAGTAAAATTAGATCCAAAGACTAAAGGTACAAATGGAGAAAATGTTTTGCATAATATTGTTAGAAAAAAAGACCAAGCTGATGTAATTAATTATTTTATTGGAAAAGGGGTAGATGTTAATGCTACAGATAATGACGGTAATAATAGTTTAATGATCGCTTCTTCAACAAATAATTTAGATGCTGTAAAACAAATTTTAGCTAAAACTAAAAATATTAATACTGTTAACGCAAAAGGTGAATCAGCATTATTTGCAGCAGTTCAGAAAGGTTCTCCAGAAGTTGTTTCTTATTTAATTCAAAACGGAGCTAAAACTGATCTTAAGGCAAACGAAGGAAATTTAGGAGTTTACTTAATTCAATCGTATAGAAAACAAAATGCAAAAGATTTTGAACAAAAACTAGCTATTTTAACTAAAGCAGGTTTAAATCTTTCTACACCACAAGCTGATGGAAGTACATTATACATGACAGCAGTTACAAAAAATGATCTTGATTTATTAAAATTATTAGCACCTTTAAAAATTGATGTTAATGCACAAAACTCTGATGGAATGACAGCCTTACATCGTGCAGCTTTTGTAGCACAGGATGATGCTGTATTAAAATATCTTTTATCTATTGGAGCGAAAAAAGATCTTAAAACAGAATTTGATGAAACTGCTTACGATTTAGCAAGTGAGAATGAATATTTAAAAGAAAATAATATATCAGTTGAGTTTTTAAAATAATACAACTGTAAATAAAAAAAACATACAATGAAATCTATTTTAAAATTAACATTTGTAACATTATTTTTAGCTCTATCATCTTTTGGATTTGCACAAAATGCAAAATACAAATGCATGTTGCAATTAAAAAACTATAAAGGTGAAGGTGCTTACGTAGTAGTTTCTTTAGTTGATGCAAAAGGTGCTTACGAAAAAACATTATACATCATGGGTGCTGATAAGCAATGGTACAATGGTTTCAAACAATGGGATAAATTCAACAAAAAGAAAAAAGAAAAGTTGAGTGGAATTACGGGAGCTTCTATTGGAGCAGGAGATCGTAGTATCACAACTTTTGCAATAGATGAATCTAAATTAAACAAAGGATACAAATTACGTTTTGAATCTGCTGTAGAAGATGGAGAATATCATGTTTCTGATGTAGAAATTCCTTTAACAACAGCAGCTTTAACTCAAAAGGCAGAAGGAAAGGGGTACATAAGATACGTGAAATTAACGAAAGCTCAATAAGGAATTTCATCATGATTTTATCAATTTGGCGCTATGCTCATCTTACTTTAGCATATATATCATTTCTATTTATAACAATGACTTCTATTACAGGAGTCATTTTGTCATTTCGACCTATAGAGCAAAAACTTCATCCTTATAAAGTAGAACAATTCAATACAATTTCTTTAGCTGAAACTTTACCTATTTTACAACAAAAATATGGAGATTTAACAGAGTTGAGTATTGATAAAAATAAATTTGTAACATTAGAAGGTTTTGATGAAGACGGAAATGATTTTAAATTTTATGTTGATCCAAGAACAGGAGAAAAATTAGGCGATCCTATAGAGAAGAGTGAGTTTATGAACTCTGTAATAACTCTTCATCGTTCATTATTTTTACATGAAACAGGTCGGGTTATAATTGGAGTAATGACTTTCTTGCTATTTCTAATTGCTGTTTCTGGATTAGTATTAATTATAAAAAGACAGCAAGGATTTCGACATTTTTTTGCTAAAATAAATAAAGAATATTTTTCACAATATTATCATGTTATTTTTGGGAGAATTTTTCTTATTCCAATTATTATAATAACATTCACAGGAGTTTTTATGGTTTTAAATCGATTTGATTTAATTCCTAAAAATGAAAAATTAAATACAGAAATTACTTCATCTGTAAATGAAAATACAAAGAGAATTTCCTTAAAAGATTTTTCATCATTTAAGGAAATAAAATTAGTTGATGTTAGAAAAATAGAATTCCCTTTTGATCGAGAAGATCCTCAAGAGTTTTATAAAATAACAGTCACAGGACAAGAGTTTATTATCAACCAAATTAATGGAAAAATAGAAGCTCAAACTCCTTTTTCTACTGCGCAAGCATTGCTTCGATATAGTAGTAAATTACACACAGGACACGTAAATATAGTTTGGGCAGTAATTTTAGCAATCTCTTGCTTTAGTATTTTATTTTTTATTTATTCTGGTTTCGTTATCACATTCAAACGCACAAAAACAAAAATAGCTAAGAATAAATTCAAATCAAATGAAGCCGAAATTATACTTCTTGTAGGTTCAGAAAATGGCGCGACTTTAGGTTTTATAGATAAAATTCAAACACAATTATTGGCGAATGGTAAAAAATCATTTGTTACTCAAATGAATCAATACGAAGTGTATCCCAATGCGAAACAATTCATAGTTTTTACATCTACATACGGAATAGGTGATGCACCAACAAATGCTAAAAAATTTGAAGAATTAGTCAGTAAATTTCCACAACAACAAAAAGTTGATTTTACAGTGGTTGGTTTTGGATCTCGTTCTTATAAAGAATTTTGTGCTTATGCTTATAAGGTAGATAATTTATTAGAAAAGCAGGAATGGACGAATCGTTTATTGAATATTGTAACTGTAAATGATAAATCACCAGAAGAATTTACAACTTGGGTAAAAGAATACAAAGAAGCTACAGATATTCCTTTAGCTACAACACCAGCAATGTATGTAGGAAAAGCTCCTAAATTAAAAAACATGAATGTTTTTTCATTAACAAAAATTACTGATGAAGATGCTACATTTAATGTGACATTATCTGTAAAGGAAAAATTTAAATCAGGAGATTTATTGGCAATATATCCTGCAAATGATCATCGAGAAAGATTATATTCAATCGGAAAAGTTAATAATAAATTACAATTGGTAGTTAAGTTACACGAGTTTGGTTTAGGTTCTCAATACTTACATCAACTAGTAGAAGGAGCTTCAATCAAGGCACGTATTGTAAAGAATAAAGCTTTTCATTTTCCTAGTAAGGCAACAAAAGTTATAATGATAGCAAATGGAACAGGAATAGCTCCATTTTTAGGAATGATAGATGAAAATAATAAAAATGTAGAAACACATTTATATACAGGTTTCAAATATCATAATTCCATTACAAAGAACTACGAATCATTTGCAAAAGAACAAATCAATAAAAATCATTTAGCGAAATTTAATATTGCATTTTCTCGTGAAGAACAAAAGCAATATGTTATGGATTTGGTAAAACAAGATGAACGTTTTTTTGCTGAAACTTTACAAAATGGTGGAATTATAATGATTTGTGGAGCTTTAGCAATGCAACATGATATTGAAAAAGTTTTAGAAATTATTTGTCAAGAACATTTAGCAAAAACATTTGAAGAATTTAAGATGAATGGACAATTTTTGACTGATTGTTATTAATTTATATAATGATTAATTCGAATTAAATTTCTTCATGAAACTTAACTTAAAAAAATACATATTCACTTTTATACTATTGTACACTCTAGTTCCGATAAATGCTCAAGTTATCGGAATTAGAGATACAATTTTAATGGGAAGTAAATTCAAAATCACATTGGTTGATAATGATTCTATCTCTGTTGAAAAAAATATCAACAAAGCGATTGATGAAATGATAAGGATAGAGAAATTAATTTCCGATTGGATACCAACATCTCAAGTTTCTTTAGTGAATCAAAATGCAGGAATAAAACCGATAAAAGTTGACCAAGAAGTTTTTGAACTTACCGAACGAGCAATTTATTTTTCTGAAATTACAAAAGGAGCTTTCGATATTAGCTTTGCTGCAATGGATAAAATTTGGAAATTTGATGGTTCAATGGATACAATGCCATCAAAAGCAGATATCGAGAAAGCAATAAAAAATATAGGCTATCAAAATATAATTTTAGATAAATCAAACTCGACTATTTTTCTAAAAAAACCTGGAATGAAAATAGGTTTTGGTTCTACAGGAAAAGGTTATGCTGCACAAAAAGCTAGAGAATGTCTTACACATTTTGGAATAAAAGCAGGGATTATTGATGCTTCTGGTGATATGACTACTTGGGGAACTCAACCCAATGGTAAAGCTTGGAAAATAGGAATTACAAATCCTTTTCAACGTTATAAAATGGCAGATGTTTTAGGAATGAAAAATGCTGCTGTAACAACTTCTGGTGATTACGAAAAATTTATTTTAATCGATGGTATTCGCTATTCACACATTATCAATCCCAAAACAGGCATGCCGTCTACTGGGCTTACAGGAGTAACTGTAATTGGTCCAAATGCCGAATTGTGCAATGGTTTTAGCACTTCAATTATGGTTCTTGGAAAAGAAAAAGGTTTGGAATTGATAAACCAACAAAAAGAATATGCAGCTTTGTTAATTACAGATCATGGTAGAATCATCAAGTCTAAAAATTACCGAAAAATTAAAAAAAATCTTCTAAAATAAATAAATTTTAAATTTTTATTTTGGCGTTGCCTGCTGCTCGTGCTTTCCATTTCAATCTTTTATATTAAAATATTAGTCAATATTATCTTGTTGGTATAGAATGGTTTGAATTTCAATTACTAACGCTTTATCATGCTTGTTTTATCTAGAAATATATAAATTGATAATTACTCAATAATGAGTATTTATCAAAAAAATATGTGATAAAACAGAAAAATGGATTCATTTTTGTGATTAATTACTCGAAACTATTAAAAACAAAATACTATGAGTGATTTAGAATTCGAAGGAAAATGGAATCAATTAAAAGGAGCTGCAAAACAAAAATTTGGAGAGTGGTTCGGAGATGATGAAACTGCAACAGATGGAAAATTTGATGATGTTGTTGGTAGAATTCAAGAAAAAACAGGAAAGTCAATTGACGAAATTAAGGATACATTAAAAAGCTGGATTGTATCGGAAGACGAAAAATCCAACGATAAAAATGCATAATATGCTTAATGAAAGAAGGCTAAGATAAACTAATCTTAGCCTTCTTTTTTTATTTCAATTTTATACGATTTATTGCAACGCAACGCAAAGCACGGCACGAAGTGATTGCTCAAAAAAAGAGATTAGTTTTAAAATCATTTTCTATAATCTTTATTTTTTCGTTGAATAGACAAGTTTTTAATTTGTAATTTTGCTTTATGTATTTGAAAGAACTTAAGGCAAGACAATTCAAAAATTTTGATGAAAATAATTTCGAATTTTCATCGAAAATAAATGCTTTTGTAGGACAAAATGGAAAGGGAAAAACAAATGTGTTGGATGCAATTCATTATTTGGCCTTGAGCAAATCTTATCTTAATCATTCTGATGCGATGAACATACAGTTCGAACGTGATTTTTTTACATTAGAAGGAACGTTTGATAAAAATGAATCTGATGATGTGATTTTTTGCTTGGTTCGTTCTGGACAACCAAAGCAATTAAAACGAAATTCAAAAACTTACGATCGTATTTCTGATCATATTGGGCAATATCCCTTGGTGATGATTTCCCCTTATGATAGCGATTTGATAAAGGAAGGAAGCGAAGTTCGTAGAAAGTTTTTGGATAATATAATTTCTCAATCCAACAAACAGTATTTAGCAGATTTAATACGCTATAACAAAGTACTTATGCAACGAAATGCTTTGTTGAAATATTTTGCGGCAAATAATACATTTGATCCAACTTCATTGGAAATTTATGATGAAGAATTGATTCATTTAGGTAAAAACATTCATGTTGTTCGTAAGGAATTTGTAGGAACATTTTTGGATGCTTTCTTGAAATATTACAATGAAATTTCTGAAGGACGCGAGCAAGTGAATATAGAATATGTTTCACAATTAAATGATTCGCCTTTTGAAACAGTACTGAAAGATGCTTTGTACAAAGATCGTTCTGCTCAGTATTCTACAGCAGGTATACATAAAGACGATTTATTATTTACGATAACAAATTATCCCATAAAGAAATTTGGTTCGCAAGGACAACAAAAATCTTATTTAATTGCATTGAAGTTAGCACAGTTGGAAGTGATAAAAAAATCATTAAATATTACGCCATTGTTGTTATTGGATGATATTTTTGATAAATTAGATGAACATCGTGTAACGCAATTGGTGAAATTGGTGAACGAAGAACGATTTGGACAAATATTTATTACAGATACACATCCAGAAAGAACAGAACAAATTATAAAACAAATAAATGCTGAAAGTAAGGTTTTCCGATTATGAAAAAGTATGAAAAGCGAAGTAATCAGCAAACTTTAGGTCAGGCATTAGAACATTTTATAAAACAAAGTGGAAAAGAAGAGCTGATTTGGGAAGTGAAAGCAGAAGAAGCTTGGTTTGCTGTGATGGGAAAGTTTTTTGAGAAATATACAGATCGAGTTGAGGTTCGTCAACGTATTTTGTATGTAAAAATAAATTCACCAGCGATGCGACAAGAATTATTGATGGGGAAATCTAAAATTATTGCAAATATTAATGAAGAAATAAAAAAAGATTTTCTTGTTGATGCTAAAATTTATTAGAAATGCCATATATCCAAGAATCTAGCTATCCAAAACCAACATTACTTAATAGAAATTCTCATTTTTCTACCATATATCCTTCAAAATTTAAACAATATCCTATTCCAAATTATACAAGGGAAAAAATAACTACAGCAGATGGTGATTTTTTGAACTTAGATTGGAGAAAACAATCAAACAAAGAAAAATTAGTTATTCTTTTTCATGGTTTAGAAGGAGATTCGAAGCGAACTTACCTTAATTCTTGTTCTGATTATTTTTACGAAAGAGGATATTCTATTCTTGCCTGGAATCATAGATCTTGTGGGGGAGAAATGAATGCAACATGTAGGTTATATCATCATGGTTCTATTGATGATGTAGATTGTGTGGTACAAAAAGCATTGAAAGATGGCTACAAAGAAATAGTATTACTTGGTTACTCGATGGGAGGAGCTATTATTTTGAATTATCTTGGTGCTTATGCAATAGATAAAAGAATAAAATGTGGAATTATTTTTTCTGCACCACTTTCTTTAACTTCTTGTTCGGATACTTTGAAAAAAGGATTTAATAAAGTTTATTTCAAGAATTTTGAACGAACACTTGTTCCTAAATTCAAAGAAAAAGCAAAACAATTTCCAGGTCAACTGAACGAAGAAATGTTGGATAAAATAAAATCTTTTGATGAGATAGATGAATATTATACTGCTCCATTGCATGGATATTCTTCCAAAGATGATTATTATGAAAAAGCTTCACCTTTGACAGTTATTCATCAAATAAAAACACCTTGTTTGATTGTTAATGCACAAAATGATCCTTTTTTAGGAGAAAAATGTTTTCCTGTCGAGATGTTCCGTCAGCATAAATTTTGCACATTCGAAATGCCAAAATTTGGAGGACATTGTGGTTTTCCATTAAAAAATAATAAATATTCTTGGGCTGAAATAAGAGCACATCAGTTTGTAGAAAGTATATCGAAGTAAAATAATAAAAGCGTTGAAATTTCAACGCTTTTGTTATTTTTTATTCTATTGATTTAATAACCAAATCGTCTTAAATCATTTTCTTTACTTCTCCAGTCTTTTCTAACTTTTACAAAAAGTTTTAAGAATACCTTTTTATCGAAGAATTTTTCTAGTTCTTCTCTCGCTTCTTTTCCTACTTTTGATAAAGATTCTCCTTTGTGACCAATAATAATTCCTTTTTGAGAATCGCGTTCTACATAAATTTCAGATTCAATAGAAATTAGATGTAAATCTTCTTTAAATCTTTCTGTAACAACTTCTACAGAATAAGGAATTTCTTTTTGATAATTTAATAAAATCTTTTCACGAATCACTTCATTTACAATAAAACGTTCCGAACGGTCAGTCAATTGCTCATCTGGATAATATTGTGGACCTTCAGGAATAATTGCTTTTATTTTATTGATTAACAAATCAACATTAACATTTTCTTTTGCTGAAATTGGTAAAATTTCTGCATTTGGTAAAAGTTCATGCCAGTATTCAACAGCTTCATTCAGACGATCAGGTGTAGCTGTATCAATTTTATTTAATAATAAAATGATTGGAGTAGATGTTTTTTGTAAACGTTCAAAAACTTCTTCGTTTTTTAATCGTTTTTCACCTATTTCAACAACATAAAGAATAACATCAGCATCAACTAATGATTCTTTTACAGCATCCATCATTTTAGTCTGTAATTCGTAGGCTGGATCCAGAACTCCTGGAGTATCCGAAAAAACTATTTGATAGTCTTCCCCTGTCAAAATACCTTTTATACGATGACGAGTTGTTTGTGCTTTGTGAGTCGCAATCACAAGACGTTCTTTCATCAACATATTCATTAAAGTAGATTTACCGACATTTGGATTGCCAATAATATTTACAAAACCGGATTTAAATTTCTTTTCGTCTGACATGATGCAAATTTAGTTATTTTATTGTTTATAAATATAGATATCATTTAGATTAATATCAATAATTAAAAATACATTAGAATTACTTTTAGTGTTTGTTTCATTTATAAAATATGATTAATTTCATATTGCATTACGGAAAAATATAATCATTAAAAATTAAAACAAATGGAAAAAGTAGAGTTAATCGAAAAGGAAGACGTAAAAAAATACAAATTTTTAGATGCTTACAAAGAGGATGTTGAACTACAAACAGAGAAATTAAATGGTGCTGTAAGATTAGGAAATGAATTTAAATCGAAGGCTTATATAACATTTCAAACAGAACAAGGTCCTAAGAAAATAGAAACAACAGTATGGTCTGTTACTGATAAATTCTTACAAATAAAAAATGGAGTTTTAATTCCTTTAGATTCATTAATAAATGTTCAATATTAAAAATATTTATGAGAACAGAACCACAATTTGTTTATAAACTAAATCCGTAGTTTGTCTACGGATTTTTTTATTGTGTTAAAGTATGAAATGCTTCTTCAAGATTACTATATTGTCCTCTAAACTCTTCTATCGTTTGATCAGCAATTACTTTACCCTTATTTAATAAAATAACACGAGAACATAAAGCTTCTACTTCTTGCATGATATGAGTAGAAAGAATAACAGTTTTTTCTTTTCCAATTTCTCGAATTACGTCACGGATTTCTAAAATTTGATTAGGATCTAAACCATTTGTAGGTTCATCTAAAATTAAAATTTCAGGACTAGAAATAATAGCTTGTGCTAAACCTACACGTTGTTTATAGCCTTTTGATAATTGTTGAATTTTTTTGTGTTTTTCTTTAGTTAATCCAACTTTTTCGATGACTTCATCAATTTTTGTTTTAGGAACTTCTCTAACATTTGTAACAAATTCTAGATATTCTTTTACATACATTTCCATATATAATGGATTATTTTCTTGTAAAAAACCGATCATTTTTTTTGTTTCAATAGGGCTATTCGTTACATGAAAATCATTAATTAAAATATCTCCAGTATCTGGATTTATAGCATTAGTAATACTTTTCATTAGTGTTGATTTTCCTGCTCCATTAGGACCTAATAGACCAACAACTTCACCATTTTTTATAGAAAATGAAACTTTATCTAAAGCCAATTGATTACCGTATTTCTTTGTTAAATCTTTAATGATTATTCCCATTTGATGAAAAATTTTGATAAAATTAATGAAAAAGATTTGCTTGTTTAAAAAAATATTCTGTAGATTTGTTCAATAATTTGAAAATCAAGAATGACAACATTTAATTATTTTAACACATTTTTCTTTTACTTTTTTGGGTATTATCCGAAAGAGCAGGGACTGTGTTTTCATAATTGATTGTTAGAATGATATTAAGATAAATTAAAGTCCCGCGTTTGTGGGACTTTTTTTTTGCCAAAAAATATGGAAAAAAGAGTTGCAATACAAGGTTACATTGGTTCTTATCATCATGAAGCTGCTAATAATTATCTAGGAAATGATATAGAAATAGTAGAATGTGATACATTCAAAACTTTAGCAAAATCACTTGCAAAAGGAAAAGTTGACCAAGCTGTTATGGCGATAGAAAATACAATCGCTGGTGCTATTTTACCAAATTACGCTTTGCTTACAAAGTATAATTTAAAGATTGTTGGAGAGATTTTTTTATCAATTCAACATCAATTAATGGTAAAAAAAGGAAGAACTATAGAAGATATTCAAGAAGTTCGTTCACACCAAATGGCAATTTTACAATGTGATAAATTTCTTGAAAAACATCAAACTTGGAAAGTTGTAAATGATATAGATACAGCACTGACAGCAAAAGATATTATTGACCAAGATTTACATAATGTAGCTGCAATTGCTTCAAGAAAAGCAGCAGAAGTTTATGGATTGGATATATTAGAATCTAGTATACAGACATTTCAAGATAACTTTACTCGTTTTTTTGTATTGCAGCGAGAACACAATGATTACGAAGATTTCAATAAAGTATCTATGAGGTTTTCTGTTTCTCATGAATCTGGAGCTTTGGTTGATGTTTTGAATAAAATTGCAGAATGTGGTATAAATATGGATAAAATACAATCTGTTCCAATTATAGAGAAACCTTGGGAATACTCTTTTCATATCGATATTACATTCGAAAAGAAAGAACAATATTATGCATTACTTGGAAAAATTGCACGAAAATTAACTGATTTAGAAATATTAGGAGAATATAAACTGGGAAAAAAATGATAGTAGAAGCCCAACGATTACAAAGTGTACAAGAATACTATTTCTCGAAAAAATTACAAGAAATAGCAAATATGAAGACAGATATTCCAGTAATTTCTTTAGGAATAGGAAGTCCGGATTTACAACCTCATTCTTCAGTAATTGAAGAATTGATTAATGTATCACAAAGTGGAGTAAATGGTTATCAAAGCTATCGTGGAATTCCAGAATTAAGAGAAGCAATGGCATATTTCTACAAAAATAAATTTGATGTAGAAGTTGATCCTTCAACAGAAATATTACCATTAATGGGATCAAAAGAAGGAATAATGCATATTTCATTAGCTTTTTTAAATGAAGGTGACAAAGTTTTAATTCCTAATCCTGGTTATCCAACTTATTCGTCGGTAACAGAATTGGTACAAGCAAAACCATTATTTTATGATTTGAAAGATGAAAATAACTGGTTACCAGACTTCGATCAATTAGAAAAGTTAGCAGAACAACAACCAAAGATTATGTGGGTTAATTATCCTCATATGCCAACAGGAGCAAAAGCAAGTAAAGAAGTCCTAAGGAAATTGGTTGAGTTTGGAACAAAACATAATATACTAATTGTAAATGATAATCCTTACAGTTTTATATTGAATGATGAGCCTACAAGTATATTATCTATAGAAGGAGCAAAGGATATTTGTATTGAGTTAAATTCACTAAGTAAAACCTTTAACATAGCGGGGTGGCGTGTTGGAATGGTAATAGGAAAAGAATCTTTAATTAATTCTATTTTAAAAGTAAAATCGAATATGGATTCTGGGATGAATTTTGCAATCCAAAAAGCTTCTACAAAAGCTCTTTTAGTTGATGATAGCTGGTATACTGGTTTAACTAAAATATATAACGAACGAAGAGAGATCATATGGCAAATAGCAGATTTGTTAAATGTAGAATATAATCCAAATGCTGTAGGAATGTTTGTTTGGGCAAAATTACCAGAAGGAGAAAAAGATGATAAAGCATTTATAGATAAAATACTTTATGATAAAAAAATTTTTATAACTCCAGGAAGTATTTTTGGAAGTAATGGAGAAGGATTTATTCGTTTTTCTCTTTGTGCACCAATCGAAAAATTAATAGAAGTAAAAAAACGATTAGAAAAATGAAAACTATTTCGATAATAGGTTTAGGATTAATAGGAGGATCTTTTGCTTTAGCTCTAAAAAAAGTTGGAATAGCTGAAAATATAATTGGTGTAGACCAAAATGAAGTACATCAAAAAGAAGCCTTAGAATTGGGCATTGTAGATGAAGTTGTTTCTTTGGATAGAGCGATACAAATTTCAGATTTAATTGTGATAGCTGTTCCCATTAATGCGATTCAGAATGTATTACCAGAAATTTTAGATAAAATAAGAGATAATACAATTGTGATGGATATGGGATCTACTAAAGCAGGAATTTGCAGAAAAGTTCTTAATCATCCCAAAAGAAAACAGTTTGTAGCTACACATCCTATTGCAGGAACAGAAAATTCAGGACCAAAAGCAGCATTCGCAGAATTATTTTTGAATAAGGTAGCTATTTTATGTGATGTTGAACAAAGTGAGATTGATGCAGCTAATAAAGTAAAAAAAATATATCAATCACTTTGGATGAATGTAAAAACTATGTCATCAGAAGCGCATGATTCGCATATAGCTTATGTTTCACATCTTTCTCATATTACATCTTTTGCGTTAGGGCAAGCTGTATTGAAGAAAGAAAAAAATGAGGAAGCAATTTTTGATATGGCAGGTTCAGGATTCGAGTCAACAGTTCGCTTAGCAAAAAGTTCACCAGATATGTGGACACCAATTTTTATTCAAAATAGAGATAATTTGTTAAAAGCAATTGATGCTTATCAGATAGAAATATCAAAAATTAGAAAAATGATTGATGAAAAAGATGAAAAAGATATTCATCAATATTTAAAGAATACAAACGATATACGTAGAATATTAAATAAGAAATAAATAATACTATCAAATAATAATTGATAAACCTTAAATTTGTAGAAATTATGGAAATTAATAACTGGATTAAAGAATACGAGAAACCAATGATAATTGCTGGTCCTTGTAGCGCTGAAAGCGAAAAACAAATGATGACAATCGCAGAAGACTTAGACAAAGACTATGTAAAAGTTTTTCGTGCTGGAATCTGGAAACCTCGTACAAAACCAAACTGTTTTGAAGGAGTAGGTGCAATTGGTCTTAACTGGTTAAAGAAAGTTAAAGACGAATTCGGGATGAAAATCGCAACGGAAATTGCGAATGCAAATCATGCGAAATTAGCATTAGAATATGATGTTGATGTTTTATGGATTGGAGCTCGTTCTACAGTAAATCCTTTTACAGTTCAAGAAATAGCTGAAGCTTTACGCGATACAGATAAAACAGTTTTAGTAAAAAATCCAGTAAATCCAGATTTAGATTTATGGATTGGAGCTTTAGAGCGTTTAGAAGGGCAAGGAATTAAAAATTTAGGTGCTATTCACCGTGGTTTTTCAACATACAAGAAAACAAAATACCGTAATAATCCACAGTGGCAAATCGCTTTAGATTTCAAAAATAAATTACCTAATGTTCCAATCATTTGTGATCCATCTCACATTTGTGGAAACAGAACAGGATTATATGATGTTGCACAACAGGCATTCAACTTCGAATACAACGGGTTAATGATTGAAACACATAACAATCCAGATGAAGCTTGGTCTGATGCTGCACAGCAAATTACACCAGCTCGTTTATTAGAGATTTTAAAAGATTTAGAGATTCGTCAATCAGATGATAAAGATGCAATCTACAAGTCTGCAATTGATAATTTACGTCATCAAATAGATGAGTTAGATACAACAATCTTAGATTCTATTGCACAACGTATGAAAGTTTCTAATTCAATCGGAAATTTGAAAAAAGATCATAACGTAGCTGTTTTTCAACCAGATCGTTGGAAACAAATCAAAGATAACTCTGTAAAAGCAGGTGTTTCTTTAGGTTTGTCTGAAGATTTTGTAGATAGACTTTTACAAGCAATCCATCAAGAGTCTGTTGCACAACAGAATCAAATTATGGGGAAAAAATAAAATATATTGAAAGGAATTGTAATAAAATCAACTGGTAGTTGGTATCATCTTCTTACGGAAGATGGTACAACTTTCCAGGCTAGAATTAGAGGAAAGTTTAGAATAGCAAATATCAAACATACCAATCCTATCGCTGTTGGAGATGAGGTTGATTTTGAAATTGACAAAGATGATATTGCTGTAATTACGAATATTCATGAGCGTAAAAACTATATTATTCGTAAATCAGTTAATTTATCAAAAAAGACACATATTATTGCTTCAAATATAGATGTTGCTTTTTTGGTTGTAACTCTTTCTAATCCTAAAACATCTTTTGGTTTTATAGACAGATTTTTAATTACTTCTGAAGCGTATCACATACCTGTTGTTATTTTATTCAATAAAATGGATGCTTACACGGAGGAGCAATTAATAGATTTAGAACTATATAAATCTATTTATGATTCTATTGGTTACGAAAGTATTGATATTTCTGCTGAAACAGGTCTTAACTTAGATTTAGTAAGAGATAGAATGAAAGGAAATGTAAGCTTAGTAGCTGGTCACTCTGGTGTTGGTAAATCAACTTTACTAAATACTTTAAATCCTAATTTGAATTTAAAGACTCATGTGGTTTCTGATTTTAATAGTAAAGGACAGCATACAACAACATTTGCACAAATGTATGAATGGCCATTTGGTGGTTTTATTATTGATACACCAGGAATCAAAGAATTTGGATTAGTCCATATAGATAAATCGGAATTACAAGGATATTTTCCTGAAATATTAGAACTTAAATCTGATTGTAAATTTGATAATTGTATTCATGTGAATGAGCCTAAATGCGCAGTTAGGGATGCTGTAGAGGAGGGAGAAATAGCAATTTCTAGGTACGAAAATTATCTTACTTTTTTAGAAGAAGATATATATAAAGATTAAAATAAAAAAAAATCAAGCTTTTAAAGCTTGATTTTTTTTATTTTATATTTTTCTGATTCTTTATTCTTTCTTTTTCTTCTTTAGAAAGCTTTTCTTCAAGATTTTTTTTGACTTGATCTAGCATATCTCTCAATAGTTCTGGTTGAAGACTATAATATTTATAACTTTCTGAAAATTGATGAAAATTAATATCATGTTTTTTCATAACATCTACAGCATCTTTTGCTAATAATGTACTTTGATCTTCATTACCTTCTGCAGGAAACATTTGTATACCTTGTTGACTAATATATAGATCAGTTATAATATTGATCATTTCTGATTTTTTTATTAAGTTATCTGGCTCATCAAAATTTTTGGGAGCACAACTTAAAGTTGAAATCAAGCAAAAAAAGTAAACTATATTAAGATATCTCATAATTTTCCAAAAATTTTTCTTAAACGTAAAGATATAACACCAAAAACAGCTTCTCCTATAATGTCCGAACTAATTTTTGATTCTCCTAAAGTTCTATCAGTAAAAATAATAGGAACTTCTTTTAAACTAAATTTTTTAATCCAAGATTTATATTTCATTTCTATTTGGAAGCCATAACCTTTGAATTTTATTTTATCCAAATCTAAAGTTTCTAAAACTTTAGCTCTATATCCTACAAAACCAGCTGTAGCATCATCTACAGGTAAACGAGTAATTAATCGAACATATTTAGAAGCGAAATAAGATAATAAAACTCTATTCATAGGCCAATTAACTACATTAACTCCATTGCAATAGCGTGAGCCAATAACTAAATCAGAACCATCTATTAATGCATGATATAACCGAGGTAAATCATTAGGATTATGAGAGAAATCAGCATCCATCTCAAAAATATACTTGTAATTGTTTTTTATAGCCCATTTAAAACCATGAACATAAGCACGGCCTAAGCCATCTTTTATTGTTCTTATTTCTAAATGTAAACGACCATTAAACTCAGTAATCAAGCGTTTTACAATGTCATTTGTACCATCAGGAGAACTATCATCAACAATAAGAACATCAAACGATTCTTCTACTGATAAAGCTGCTCTTATAATAGCTTCTATGTTTTCTTTTTCATTGTAGGTCGGGATAATCACTAATTTGTCCGACATAATTATAATTTTGTGGGGATAAAGATAGTTATAAGATTGTAAGTCTTTTGTATTTTTGAAAAAATTATGAAAACAACCGATTTAATTTCTATACAAAAAAATGCGATAGGTAATGATACTGTTATCATTATCATTGTTGCTTGTCTTTTATTAGTTTGTGCAGTAAAATATTTATTTGCTACAAATTATAAATTATTAGGGAATAAGAATGAATATGTTAGTTTTACAGATGACAATACAACATTATTTAGTTTTATTGTTGATGGAATTATGGTACTGTTAATGAGTTTATTATTAGTTTCCTATTTTGATATTGATTTTAATTATTTTCCTGGTTTTCAATTTCATTATTTGGCTAATTTAGGAATAACTTTTACACTAATAAGTGTAGTAATGTTATTAAGGCTTTTTATTGAAATAACTTTTTATCGTGTTTTTTATGAGTCTAGCTCAGTTACTTTTTACATGAAAAGCTCAAGTTTTGTAAATGCTAAAAATATCGTATTACTATTAATTGTATGTTTTTTATTTTTTTATACAACGATTAATAAAGATTATCTTATAATTGGAGGATTCTTATTGTTATTTTTGAATCGAGTAATTGAAATATATCATATTTATTCGAAGCAAATAAGCAATAATAAGTCGATATGGTATTATAATATTTTGTATCTTTGCACCCTAGAAATTTTACCTTTTATGGTTTTAATGAAACTATTGACAATAGGTAAGGTAATCTAAAATTACTATGAAAGTTAAATCAATATTAGTATCACAACCTAAGCCACAGGCAGAAAACTCGCCGTACTACGAGATAGAGAAAGCTAACAAAATCAAAATTGATTTCAGACCATTCATCCAAGTTGTTGGAGTAGATGCGAAAGACGTTAGACATCAAAAAATAGATTTCTCGAAAGCAACAGCTGTCATATTTACTAGTAGAAATGCTATAGATCATTTCTTTAGATTAGCAGAAGAATTAAGGTTTACAGTTCCAGATTCAATGAAATACTTTTGTGAATCAGAAGCTATTGCTTTTTATTTACAAAAATACATTGTGTATAGAAAACGTAAAGTGTATATTGGTGAAAAGATTTTTGCAGATATGCTTCCTCTTTTGAAAAAACATAAAGACGAAAAATTTTTATTACCAGCTTCAGATGTTTTAAAAGCTGATGTTCCTAAATTATTGGATGGATTAAAATTAGATTGGCAAAGAGCAACTTTATTTAGAACTGTTTCTAGTGATTTGTCTGATTTATCTGATGTAAAATATGATATTTTAGTATTTTTTACACCTTCAGGAATTAAATCATTATTTGAAAATTTCCCTGATTTTGTACAAGGAGAAACTAGAATTGCTGTTTTTGGACAATCAACAGTAAAACAAGCTAAAGAGATGGGATTACGTGTAGATATTGAAGTGCCAACTCCTAAAATACCGTCTATGACAATGGCACTAGATAAATACGTTAAAGAAGCAAATAAATCTAAATAAATTTTTACGCTTTTACCCTTCTCTCTAATTAAAATTTATGTAAATTAAAGAGATGGAAAAAAAATGGGAAATAAAAGAACAGCCGTCTACAGAGGTAGTTAGTAATCTTAAAAAAGAACTAAATATTTCTGAAGCACTTGCTATTTTATTAGCCCAACGAGGAATTAATGATTTTGATACTGCAAAATCTTACTTTAATCCTTCCTTAGAAAATTTACATGATCCATTTTTAATGAAAGGTATGGCTGATGCTGTATCAAGACTTAAAAATGCTATAGATGATCAAGAAAATATATTAATATTTGGAGACTACGATGTAGATGGAACCACAGCTGTAACTCTTTTTTATGAGTTTCTGACTTCCATCTACTCGAAAGTCTTTTTTTATATTCCTGATAGAAATAATGAAGGATATGGTATTTCAAAAGAAAGTATAGACTTTGCTATAGAAAATAATATATCTTTAGTTATTGTTTTAGATTGTGGAATAAAAGCTCATGAAGAAATAAATTATGCACAATCTAAAGGAATAGATTATATTATTTGTGATCATCATTTACCTGACCGTTCTGTTCCTAAAGCTTATGCAGTTTTAGATCCTAAACAAAAAGGGTGTCGTTATCCTTACAAAGATTTAAGTGGTTGTGGAGTTGGTTATAAATTAGCACAAGCTTTTACAGAAAAATTTAATTTACCAAAAGAAAATCTTATTCCATTATTGGATTTAGTTGCTGTTAGTATTGCAGCAGATATAGTTCCTATAACAGGAGAAAATAGGATTTTAGCTTACAAAGGTCTTGAACAGTTAAATACAGAACCTCGTTTAGCTTTTCAGCATTTGATACCTACTAATATTCGTAATAATGTAAATATATCGAATGTTGTATTTTCTATTGCTCCCAAAATTAATGCAGCAGGGAGAATAAAACATGGGTCTGAAGCTGTGCGATTTATGTTGAGTAAAAATGAAGAAGATTGTCGAAGGTATTTGAACGATATAAATTCATTAAACAACGAGCGTAAAGTATTAGATTTGGATATGACAAATGATGCATTAGCTCAATTATACAATATCAACCCTACTGAAAAATACGCTACAATAGTTTACGATCCTTCTTGGAACAAAGGAGTTATAGGAATCGTTGCTTCTCGTCTTGTTGACTTATATTATAAACCAACCATTGTTTTTACAAAAAGTATTTCTGGAGAAATTGTAGGGTCTGCAAGATCAATACAAGAGTTTGATATTCATTCTGCGATAGAAAAAAATGCTGATTTATTAACTGAGTTTGGAGGACATATGGCAGCAGCAGGCTTGGCTATGAAAGAAGAGAATTTCGAGACGTTTAAAATTAGATTTGATGAAACTGTAAAAGAATTGTCAAATGGTAAACATTTTAAACCATCAATCTTAATTGATAAAGAAATTTCATTTAATGAAATGACACGTTCTTTCTTAGAATCTATAATGCGAATGTCTCCTTTTGGACCAGAAAACATGAACCCAGTTTTTGTTTCGAAAGATTTATTGGCTACAGACTTTAGATTAGTGGGAAAAGAACATGCTCGATTATATGTACACCAACGTAATACAAGAATTACTTTTCCAGCAATTGGTTTCAAATTAGGTAAATTTGGACCTAAATTGGAAAAAGGATTATCTTTTGATATGGTTTACACTATTGGTATGAACTATTGGCAAGGAAAAGGTACTTGGCAATTAAATGTAAAGGATATTCGTTTTAATGAGTAGCTCCTTCAACAATTAAGACCATTTCTCCTTTTAAATTCCTTTTTTCTGATATTTCCATTAATTCAGTTAAAGTTCCTCGTAATGTTTCTTCAAACTTTTTAGAAATTTCTCTTGATAAACTAGCTTTTCTTTCAGCTCCAAAATTTTCTGCTAAATCTTTAAGAGTTTTACCAATTTTATGTGGAGATTCGTAAAAGATCATTGTTTTTTTCTCTGTTAATAAAGATTCTAACTTTGTTTTACGACCTTTTTTTACAGGAAGAAAGCCAACAAAAGTAAATTCGTTATTAGTTAGTCCAGAAACAACAAGTGCAGGTACAAAAGCTGTTGCTCCAGGTAAGCATTCTACAACAATATTATTCGCAACACATTCTTTAACTAATAAATAGCCAGGGTCAGATATTCCTGGAGTTCCAGCATCTGTAATAATCGAAATAATTTGTCCATCTTTCAACTGACGAATAATATCTTCAGTAGCTTGATGTTCATTATGCATATGATAGCTACGCATAGGAGTGGAAATTTCATAATGTTTTAATAAGATTCCACTGTTACGTGTATCTTCTGCTAAAATTACATCAGATTCTTTTAAAACTTCAACAGCTCTAAATGTCATGTCCTTTAAATTTCCAATAGGTGTAGGAACTAAAAATAATTTTCCACTCATGTGGCAAAGTTACAAAGTATTTTCAATAAAAAAGGCTTCGATTATTTGATCGAAACCTTTATTTACAAAGTATTTTTATAATTATTTTTTTAGAACAAAAACTTCTTTTATTTTTTCTGAATTTACTTTTTCATTTTTAGAAGTTTTTTCCAATTTTGTAATTAAGCTTGCAACTTCATCAGCTGATGAAGGTCCTCCAAGATTTTCTCCGTTTACACGAGAATCTTCAAGAACTTTTCCTTTAGCGTCTAAGATAACCCAAAAAGGTAATCCTTGATCTTTACCTCCTAATTTTTCATTTAAAATATCTCCACCTGGAGTTTCTAAATTCTTTTTTTCACCTCTTTCTTGTACTGTTATAAATGCTTTAACATAGTTAGAATCAAAATATGTTTTAACAGCAGGATCATCCATATTTTTTTCCATTTTTTTACACCAACCGCACCAAGAAGCATGAAAAATTAAAAAAACATTTTTATTTTCAATTTTTGCTTGATTTTCAGCTTTTGTTAAAATTTCTGTTGCTGTTTGTGCATTTACAATTCCTGAAACTGCGATTATAATTCCCAATAATAATTTCTTTAACATGCTTTATTTTTTTACAGAAAATAAAGTTAGTAATTAAATGTAAACACAAGTAATTTTTATTTGATATGTATTGTATCTATAAAAGATTTATATATTTGCGCCTTATTAATATTTAATCTAAATAAATATTAAATTAATCATAGCACATTTTAAATTTAGACCATGCATTTACGATTGTTTATTGTGATGATTTTTACATCAATTTACTCTTTTGCACAAACTAATTTCGGAAGTATTTCAGGAAGTATTAGTTCTGTAGAAAATGAACCTTTAGAACTTGTTTCTATTTCTATAGTGGAACTTAATAAAAACACATTGACTGATATTAAGGGAAATTTTAGTTTTAGTAATATCGTACCAGGAAATTATATTGTTAGGATACAAATGGTAGGAGCCAAGGAAGAAGATATTCCAGTTTTAGTGAAAGAAAACCAAAATACTCCAATAAGTTATAAATTAACAAAAGAGAATATTCAACTTCTACAAGAAGTTAGAATTATTGGTAATAATACCAAGATAACTAGAAAAGAAAGTCCTTATGTTGCCAAATTACCTATAAAATATTTAGAGAATCCACAAGTTTATAATGTGGTTCCTAAAGAATTAATTAACCAACAAATGGCAGTTGATTTGGGAAGTGTATCAAAAAATGTTCCTGGAGCTGGTATACCAATGGTTGCAAATCAAGGTAGAGTAACTTTCCGATCTAGAGGATTTGAAGCTGAACCTAATGCAAGAAATGGAGTGGCTGGAGCAGCTTTTTCATTTTTAGATAATACGAATCTAGAAAGAATAGAAGCAATAAAAGGACCATCTACAACCTTATTTGGAACTCAGGTTGCAAGTAGTTATGGAGGATTTTATAATAGAGTAACTAAAAAACCTTACAATAGTGTTGGAGGAGAAGTAAGTTATACTGGAGGAAGTTGGGATTTTAATCGAGTAACATTTGATGCCAATACTCCAATCAATAGTGATAAAACAGCATTACTTAGGTTAAATGGAGCAACGACTTTCGAAAAAAGTTTTCAAGACAATGGTTTCACAAATAGTTTAGCCCTTGCACCAAGTTTTTCATACCAAATTAATGATAAATTGTCTTTATTGATGGATATTGAATTTGGTACTGCAAAAGGAACATCAGTTGTTCGTTTTAATCCATATACAAAAGGAAATAAAATACAATCTATTGCAAATATGCATTTTCCTTATAGAAAAACATTTTTGGGTGATGATATAACTTATAATACTCAAATGATGAATATTTTTGGACAATTAAATTATAAAATATCATCAAAATGGACTTCACAGACAATTTTTTCTCGTGCGAGATCTACAATTAATGGATATATAACAGCTTTAAATGGTAAATCAGATTCTACATTACAAGCAAGTGTAATTATTGGTAACACAAATTTTATTGCAACTAATTTACAGCAAAATTTCATAGGAGATTTTTATATTGGTAAATTCAGAAATAGAATGGTTGTAGGTTTAGATTATTATAACAATTTTAATAGTTTTGATAGAGTTACTGTTAATGCGCCATTGGTTAACTTCATTAATACACCAAGTAGTTATAGAGTTACAAGAAATATGTTAGATACATTAACAAATACAGGTACACCAAGAAAGGAAAAAAGTAGTGATAATACTTATTCAGCCTATATTTCTGATGTTTTTGATATTACTGATAGGCTAAAAGTTATGGGAAGTTTAAGGGTTGATAATTTTCATTATAACGGAGTCTATAATATTTTAACAGGAGAAACATCTGGAGGATTAAGTGTTAGTGGTTTACAAGCAGGACCATATTCGCAAACAGCATTATCTCATAAATCAGGGTTAATTTATGAAGTATTAAAAGATAAATTAACTGTATTTGGAAATTACTTGAATGGATTTTTTAATATTAGTGGAGTCGATAAAGATGGAAATAACTTTGTTCCACAAAAAGGGAATCAGTTAGAATTTGGAACTAAAGCAGATTTATTTAATCATAAACTTGTAGGAACAATTAGTTATTATGATATAAATGTAGATCATGTTTTAAGAACAGATCCAGATGATGCTAATTATTCTATTCAAGACGGTACACAATATAGTAGAGGAGTAGAAGTCGATATTACAGCTAATCCTGTTGCCGGATTAAACATTGTTTTTGGATATGCATATAATGATAGTAAGTTTACAAAATCTGATGCCTCAGTTTTAAATTTACGTCCTGCGGCTTCAGGGCCACAGAATATGTATAATTTTTGGGTAAGTTATACTTTTACAGAAGGTAAATTTAGTGGATTAGGTGCTGGTTTTGGAGGTAATATGGGAAGTTCATCTTATCAAACGAATACACAAACTTCAAAAGTTATTATTCCATCTTATCAAATGTTTGATGCGAGTATATTTTATGATCGTCCGAAATATAGATTAGGATTAAAAGTGGATAATATTACAAGTGAAAAAGCTTGGTCTGTAAGACTTACTCCACAAGCTCCAGCTAGATTTTTAGCAAGTCTTTCATTAAAATTTTAAATAGAATCATCATACAATGAAAAAACTATTTTATTTATTTTTCTTTATATTATTAAGTAATTTAGCTTATGCAGACGGATATTGGTTAGAATTAGAAAGTTCATGGCAAAAGAACGATACTGTAATGATTAAAATTCGTTATGGAGGAGTTGACGAAAATAAAGAAAGATACATAAAGACAGGAGAAGATCTTGATAAAATGAAAGATTTTGCCCTAACTATTGTAGATTCTCATGGCAAAAAAACTAATCTTCCAATTGAGCAAAAAAATGATTTTTGGATTGGGTATTTTGTTCCTAAAAAAGATGGGGTATACAGTGTTTATGCAAATGATAATAATCTTCCTGTGGTAGAAAGAGAAAATTATAAGCAGAATGTTAAACCCACTCAATACTTACAAACAAAGTTTATTATTGGGAGAAATAGAAAAAATATAGATGTTGATAATCAATTTTCTTATTTAAATTTAAATATTGATATTATTAATAATAAGGCTTTTGTTTCAGCTTATATAGATGGGGAAAAGGTAAAAAAAGGAACTAAATTACGTGTCTTTTTACCGAATAATAATGATGTAGAATTCCTGACAGATGAAAATGGAACTACGCAAATAGAACTTATTTTAAAGGGACAATATATTGTCCGATTAGATAAAAATATTCCTATATATGGTCAACTTAATGAAAAAGAATATTTTTCTGAAAGGCATAGATGTGATTATAGTTTTATTGTAAAATAAAAATAACCCGTTTCAATTATTGAAACGGGTTGTTTTTTTCTAATATTTATTTTTAGTTAGAATATAAATTAATTATTGAATAGTTTGTATTTCTTTCTTTTACGATAAATTTTACTTAAAAAATTGTAACTAGATAATCTTCCGTAATGATAATTTGAAATGAAAATAAAAATTGGAATTGTAAGCCAACATAAAATTCCAGCAATTATTTTTAGCATACTCATTAAAGATTCTTTGGACTGAATTATGGATTGTCCTGGTAAATAATTTTGACCTAAGTCTATGTAGACAGACATATCAGTTTGGCTTTGAGATTGTATTTGGAAACTTAACCATGATAAGATCGTAGATGCTACAGCAGGACTAAGAAAATTACGTACTACAATCATAATGCTAAGTGCAGAGAAAAGCTGGTCAGGACCGATTTTTTTAAATGAATAGTACCATATTGAAGTATATAAAATACTTGTCCCTAAACCACGAAAAAATATAGGAATCCTTAAAGTATCTGTATCCATTTGTGCTTGTATAATGAAATAGATGGAAATGTTTTCTAGGAAAAAAACTCCAAAACCAAACCAAACTAAATATTTGATATGACATTGAAATTTGAATGCGATTAAACAACCGATACCAGCTATTACAGCGCCAGGAACCATCCATAAATTTAATTGGGCATTGGTTAAGTTATTGTATCCTAAAATAGCTCCAGTATATTGTGTAAGTAATGATGAAATACCGATTAATAATCCTAGAAAAAATAATAAAATCGTTCCATGAACAATATCTGGATTTTTGAAAATACTTAAGTAATCTATTGTTTTTCTTTTTTTTGATTTGTGTAGATATAAAAATCCAAAAATAGAGCAAAATGCAACGACAAATGAATATCTTATAATAGGAGAATGAAACCAATATTGCTGTTTCATGAATGTTAAGGCAAGGTTGAGTGCGGTATAACCAATAATTAATAATAAATATGACCAATAATCAATTTGATACAATGGAAACTTGAACGAAAAACGATAATTATGTGTCGTTAAAAATGTAAGTAAAGTTAAAATCATCATTACCCCAGACATAAATAAGTAGGGTGACTGCCATGTGCCATTAAAAACTAACGAAGAAAAGAAATAGGCTGTTACTTGTCCTAATCCTAATACAACAATATAAAGCAACGAATAAAATTTACCTTTATCTCCTGTAGGTGCTAAAGCAGCCATAAGAGGAAAAACCATTTCTCCCATGACTAATATTTTAAAAAAGCCGATTAGTAAACTTCCAATTATTAATATTTCAATTTGGTTTGTATTTGCAATGATATAGGATATTATGGCAAGAGAACTTGTAGAGGTTATAATTATAATTTTTGATTTGAACCTTTTTTTAAGTCGGATTATGATACTCATTCCAATACAAATTCCTAATGTTCCCATATAATTTGCAAAGGAGATGTATTCTGTATATGTGCCAAATGCTCCTGATAAATCAGACACATTATTTACATAAACGCCATTAATACTAATGCTAGATATTAGAAAAATAAAAATGAGTATAAATCTCCCAACTGCATTGATCTTTTGACTAAAAGGATTATTACTGTACATAATGAATTAGTTATTAATTGTAACTTCTACATTCATACCTGCACGTAATAATTCTAAATCGGTAATTTTATTATTTATAAACTCAATTCTAATAGGAATTCGTTGCTGAACTTTAACAAAGTTTCCAGTTGAATTATCTATTGGTGTAGCAGCATATTTAGCTCCAGTTGCTCCAGAAATTGCAGTTATTTTTCCATGATATTCTTTACCATCCAATGCATCAACTTTTATAGTAACTAATTTATTTAGTTTAACTGCCTTCATCTGTTTTTCTCGGAAGTTGGCAGAAACCCACAAGCTTTTTGTATCTACAATTGTAGCAACTTGTTGACTAACATTTAATAATTGTCCAACATTTATATTTCTTCTTCCCATAATTCCGTCGTGAGGGGCTTTTATAATAGTATAAGACATATTTAATTTTGCCATTTCTAGTGCATTTTGAGTACGAATGATATCAGCATCATTAATAGACACTTTAGATTTTACTTCGTTCACAGTAAGTTCAGAAGAATTTTTACCATTCGATGCTCCTATAAATTGGTATTCTGCTGCATTTACAGCTGCAAGAGCAGCTTCGTATTCAGTTTTTATTTGGTCGTATTGTTGTTTTGTAACAGCTTCATCTTTTAATAAATTTTCATATCGCTGAAAATTTTGTTTTGCATTCCATAACCTTGCTTTTGTAGCATCTAAATTAGCTTTTGCAACATTTGCCGATGCATTGGCTGTTTGTACTTGATTGATAGATGTTTTTGTAATGTTATTGGTTACATTTTTATTAGCTAAAGCTTGTAATAAATTGGCTTCAGCTTGACCAAGTTGAGTTTTTATTTCTCTGTTGTCTAAAATAATTAAAGTATCTCCTTTTTTTACAGACTGATGTTCCACAAATCGAATATCTTTTATATAAGCAGATACTCTGGTATTAATAGGATTTATAAAGGCTTCAACTTGTGCTGAATTTGTAAAATTATCATTTCCGACTTGAAAATAAGAACGGAATGACCAGTAAATTCCAGTACAAATGATTAAAAAAACGATAAAATTTAAAGTATTTTTTATGTATTTTTTTCTTTTAGAAGTATTATTTGATTTCTCTTTCATTTTTCTTAATTTATTATTTATAATAAACCACTGTTTTTGATTACGTTATAATAAGCTTGCATAATGTTAATTTCGGAAATAGATTCTTGTAATTCAGCTTCAAGTAAAGCATTACTAGCATCAATCAAATCAATTAATATAGCTAATTGATTATTGTATTTACTTTCCATGATTCTATAATTATCTTTTGCTAAATCTCTATTTTTTTTGAAAGTTTCATTTTGAGTATATGCTTCATTATATTTGATATAACTGGATTCAAGATTTACCTTTTGATTGGTTTGAACTTCAGTTAGTCTTCTTTTATTTTTATCTAGTTCAAGACTATTTAATCTTAATTTTTTTGGTGTTTTATATAAATTATCTAAACTAAATTTTAGTGTAACACCTATGTTCCATGTGTTTAAATATTGGTCTAAAACAGGCGTGGTTGTTATAATTGGTCGTTGTAAACTATTTCCAGCAAATAATGATAGAGTAGGAATTCGTTCACTATTAATAATTTTATGTTTTAACTGTGAAATTTCAATATTTTTCTGAGAAGCTTCAATTTCAGGATGATTTTTTAATGCTAATTCATAATAATCTAAATCATCAAGTTGATATGGTTTATTTAAAATATTTTCATCAATTTCTATAATATTATTACTCGGTAAACCTAGTGCAGCATTCAATTGTATGTTTCGAATTGTAGCATCATTCGTTAAAACTTGTAAACTAAGGTTAAGATTAGAAACTTGTAATTCTCCTCGTATAACATCATTTCTTGTAACCATTCCTTGGTCATATAATTTCTTGATGTTTTTTAATCTTTTTTCAGCTAATTCTATATTTTTTGTAAAAACCTTGAACTGTTTTTTTAATTGAAATAGATTAAAATAATAAGTAAGCGTAAGCGCTTTTATTTGTTGTTTGTGATCTCTATAATTGATTTGTGCGACTTCATTTTCTAATTCAGATTCTTTTATATTGTTTTTTACCGCACCTGCATTCCATAATGTTTGTGTGGCATCTAAAGATAATTTATTACCAAAGTGAGGATAATTACGTGTTTGCGAATGAGAAAAATCTTTGGTTATAGCCACAGGAGTTCCAATATAATAGGCGCTTGCTCCAGTTGTTACAGCTGGTAATAATTGATTTTTTGCAATTTTGGTTTTTTGCTCATAAATAAGTAAGTCAGCTTTAGAAACATTTAAAGTGGGATTATTTTTTTCTAATAAATCAAACAAAGTTTCTATTGAAATTTTTGTCTTGATAGAATCTTGAGCGTTAATTATATTTGTTAGTAAGAAGGTTAAAGTGTAGTATATAAATTTTATTATTTTAGGATGTTTTTTTAAGATATTTATTTTTAAATGCATTTTGCAAATTTCGTTTCAATTTTAATAAGAAAAAGGGCTATAAATACATAAAAAATGTCCAAATGGTTATATAATTATATATTTTATTAATATATATTGATTATTAAAAGTTTCTGTAATTATAAAAATGTCAAATCTTTACCAATTTTGTAAATAAGAATTTATATAGAATTGTATTGTTTCAATAATTAGTAAATTTGTAGATTATGTTTCAAGATTATATTAAAATTTTAAACGAAAATTCTTTTTTAAAAAAAGCAAATACAAAAGAAGAAATAAGCCCTTTATGGTATACAGCGATGTTTATTGAAGAAGGATGGCTAAAACTTGAAACAGAAGGAAAAATAGAATTTTATGAAGCAAATACCATTATGTTAGCTTCTCCTTATAAAAATTATCGATTAAAAGGTCATTCAGAAGTCCTTAAATTACATACTTTAAGTCATGTAAATAAATCTATCTTAGATAATATAGATTATGATTTAATACGGTTTGATGTTTATCAAATCACTCAATTATGGACAGGAAAAGTTTCTTTTAAAGTAGAAGATGAAGATTTTAAAGAATTACTTAAATTAATATCATTTTTAGAGAATCAATTAAAAAAAGATAGAATGAACTCTATATTTTTTAATTATTTTATAAAAAATTTATTTACTTCAATTGTTTATTTTCTGAATGATTGTTTTGATAAATCTATTGCAGTAGGAAAAGGAAATAGTTTAAGAAAAAAAGAAATCTCTTTAGCTTTTTTTGAATTAGTTTTACAACATTATAAAGAACATAAAAATTTAAATTTTTATGCTGATAAACTCAATATTTCTATCAAATATTTATCCATTAGTGTAAAAGAAATCACACATAAATCCGCATCTAGTTTCATTGCACTTACAGTAACCAATGAGGCAAAAAGATTATTGCTAGAAACCAATTATAGTATATCCGACATTGCAGAAGAATTAAATTTTTCTGACCAATATTCTTTCGGTAAATTTTTTAAAAAACACACAAACTTTAGCCCGTTAACTTACAGAAAGAAAAGTTTATCAATTAATTTTTTCTAATTTTTATTAAATAAAAGTATTAAATTGTTAGAAATACTATTTATTGATTTAAAATGAGATACATATATTTTTTACTGATTAGTTTTTTATGTACAAGTTGCGTAACAAATAATATAAAAACAATAAAAGGTCAATGGAAACAGAATTTCTTGAGCTATAAATCTAATCCTACAATAATTATAGCTCCAAAAGATGAACCATTAATTACAATCTCCAAGAAAAAATCTAAACCAATAATTGAATTCGATTTTAGTGATGGTTATGATAATGATAAAACAGATTCAGTTTTCTTTAATTTCCCAAACTTAAAGTTCAGAAAAATTAATTTAGATCAATCATCTAATTATTATGATTTAGTTTATCAACCTATTTGTGATTGTTTTTTAGGAGAAATGCATTCTTTTTCTGGAAATGTATTAAATATAAAACTCAACAGAATTCCTAAGACTAAATAGTTTTAAAGGAAATGATTATCTTTGCTCAAAATTTTTAGAACAGCGTTCTAATTTTCAATACTTAATAATAAGATACAACATATATGAAATGTGGAATTGTTGGATTACCGAATGTTGGTAAATCTACTTTATTTAACTGTTTGTCTAATGCTAAAGCACAATCGGCAAATTATCCTTTCTGTACTATAGAGCCAAACGTAGGAACTGTTTCTGTTCCTGATTCTAGATTGAATAAGTTAGAAGAAATTGTAAATCCGGAGCGTGTTGTTCCTGCAGTTGTAGAAATTGTGGATATAGCAGGTTTAGTAAAAGGGGCGAGTAAGGGAGAAGGTTTAGGAAATCAATTCTTAGGAAATATTCGCGAGTGTAATGCAATTATTCATGTTTTACGTTGTTTCGAAAACGAAAATATTACTCACGTAGATGGTTCTATTAATCCAATTCGTGACAAAGAAACAATCGATTTAGAATTGCAATTAAAAGATTTAGATACAGTTGTAAAACGTATAGAAAAATCTAAAAAAGCAGCTAAAGCAGGGAATAAAGACGAACAAAAAATTGTTGAGGTTTTAACAGCTGTTATTGCTCATTTAGAGGAATTGAAAAATGTTCGTGAAATGGAATTGGACGAGAAAGGACAAGAAATTGTTGATTCGTTACAATTAATCACTGCAAAACCTGTTCTTTATCTTTGTAATGTAGATGAATCTGCTGCAAAAGACGGAAACGAGTTTGTTGCACAAGTTAAAGAAGCTGTAAAAAACGAGCATGCAGAAGTTTTAGTTCTTGCTGCACAAATAGAAGCTGATATCAACGAATTAGAAACTTACGACGAACGTCAAATTTTCTTAGAAGAATTAGGTTTAGAAGAACCAGGAGTTAACCGTTTAATTCGTTCTGCTTATACATTATTAGACCTAGAAACATATTTTACAGCAGGTGTAAAAGAAGTTCGTGCTTGGACAATCAAAAAAGCATCTACTGCACCACAAGCAGCAGGAGTTATCCACACAGATTTCGAAAAAGGATTTATTCGTGCTGAGGTTATTAAATTTGAAGATTTCGTAACTTACGGTTCAGAAGCAAAATGTCGTGAGGCAGGAAAGCTAAATGTAGAAGGAAAAGCATATGTTGTAAAAGACGGAGATATTATGCATTTCTTATTCAATGTTTAAGATTTTTATTTTTAAAAAATATCATAAATCAAAAGAGAGTTCAAAATTAATCGAACTCTCTTTTTTAGTTTTAAAAATGTCTTAGTTTAAGTTGAATATTTTTTATAAAATTTTTAAATAAATTATTTGGGCGTTCCCTTCGGTCGGGCTTTTCGTTACAATCTTTGCTCATCGCAAAGGATTTCCACTTTAATCCCTAACGCACGGAGAAAATTGGATTATAATCCAATTCCTCCACCTTTATTTTCTGTTTCATTTTTTTGTACATCAGCACGCGAACGAACTTTTCCTCCAAAATTGTACGTGAATCCTAAATATGCAGATTGCGATTCCCATCTAAAATTAGCATATCCATAATAAGGATCACTCATATTAACTCTCGCTTTCATTGTTCTAAAAATATCATTCATTCTAGCAGAAACAGATGCTTTTCCATCCATAAATGTGTAACGTAAACCTAAATCCATTCTCCACATATCTAAAATTTCTCCTTGTAAGTTTTTACTTTTACCTCTAAAGAAACCAAATTGTTGTAAACTAAACTGTTTGCTTAATGTATAGGTATTGTTTAAACGAAATGATAAAACATTTGCAGTGATTTTTTTACTATCATTTTGCATTTCAGATGAAGTGAAATCTCCAGCAAGATATATATTCATCCATTTTGTAGCTTTATAATTCCAGCTTGCTTCAACACCATAATTATTTACTTTATCATAGTTTAAGTAATATTGTATAAACGCTGATTCTATATCAGGATTTTTAGTAAAAGTCTGTACAATATTATCTTTTACACTTCTATAGAATAAGTTACCAGAAATAGTTCCTTTTTTCATTTGATGTAAATATCCCAATTCATAAGAATCTGTATACTCAGGTTTTAAGTTTGGATTTCCTTCACTCGACATTAATGCTGTAGAAAACTGAGGAACTGGAGTTAATTGATAAATTCCTGGTCTATCAATTCTACGACTATAGTTTAAAGAGAATTTTGCTTTTTCTGTTAAATCATAAGTAAAGAAAGCAGAAGGAAATAAGTTTGTATATTTCTTATTCAGGTTTCCTTCTTGGTTTGGTGTATAAAACCAATTAGCTTTGTCTTCTACATCCTCTAAACGTAATCCAACTTGTGCTCCAAACTTATTAAATTGTTGTTTATAATTGGCATAAGCAGAATAGAATGAACGATCAAAATTAAAATTAACCAAAGGATTAAATGAAATATTTTCTCTTATAACTGTTTGTGTAGAAGTCATGTCATTTTTGTTAGACTGTTTACGGTATTGTATTCCAGCTTCTACTTTTCCAGCATTTTCAATTTGATTTGTATAATCTAAATTAACACGTGTTGTTTCTGTCTTGTCATATCTATATTCTTTATAAAAATCATCTGCTGGATAAGTTGTTAGATAATCTCTGTTATCGTTTTCTTTATTCGTAGAATAAAAAGCATCTAAAACAATATTATGATCTTTTTTATCAAAATCTAATTTATAGTTTAAGCTATAATCTGAGCTGTTAGATTTAGAATTAATATCATTAAAATTCTTTTTATCAAAAGAAGATTGTGAAATAATTGTGTTAATATTCATATTATATTTCCAATTCCATTGATTCGTATAAATTGTTAATGAGTTTTTATCGTTAATGAAGAAATCAAAACCAACTTTATATGATAAATTTTTATTGCGATTTAAAATGTCAAATGACTGATCTATTTTATCAGAATAATTTTGTCCTAATCCTCTTTGTTTAGAAGGACGATCTGCATAATTTACATTTCCAAAAATATTAAATTTACCAACATTTACATTTGCATTGATAGAAGAATTGAATCTACTTTTTTTACCTTGTTCGTATCCTGTTATTAAACCAATATTATATCCTTTTTTAGCACCTTTTACTAAAACAATATTTATAATCCCCGATTTCCCATCTGCTTCATATTTTGCAGAAGGATTTGTTATAATTTCTATTCGTTGAATTTGATTAGATGGAATTTGTTTTAATAATTGAGAAGCTGATAACGAAGAAGGTTTACCATCTACATAGACTTTTACATTACTATTTCCTCTTAAAGATAATTCTCCTGATTGAGGATCAACATTCACAGAAGGTATATTATTTAATACAGATGCTGCATCTGTTCCTGCACTTACCAAATCATTTCCAACTTCAACTACTCTTTTATCAATTTCATTTTTATATTGCGAAGTTTGTGCACGCACAAATGCACCTTTTAATTCTACTGTTTCTGTTGTTGTATTCTTTAAAACTATATTTCCTAAATCTAAAACACCGCCTTTTACTTCTGCAATAGTAGAAGATTGTTCGTAACCAAATTCTGTAATCACTAATTTATAAGTTCCATCTTCTAAATCTGGAATTTCAAATGTTCCATCTTCATTTGCGTAAATTTGATCAAACAAATCGGTAGAATCACCTTTATATATTTTAATGGCTGCCATTCCAACAGCTTCATTTTTTGTGTTTTCTATTTTTCCTTTTACAGGATAATGTTCCTGAGAAAATCCATAAATGGATGATAAAGAAAAAAGAAAAGCTAAAGTAAGTTTATTTAGTTTCATATGTGTATTTTTTATTATATAGTACTATGTTTTACATGATACATAGTCACAATTAATCTCATTTTATCAATTAGACGCAACTATTTCAATTTTGTTACAAAAAAAAATAAAATTTTTAGTACTATGTTTTACATATTAATAAAATAGTATTCTATTTAATTGATTTACAGTGTGTTTATTAATATTTGATTAAGAATTATTTTATTTTTTTTTAAGTCAACTGAAAGACTTATTTTTATATTTCATTTGGTATTAATAAAAAAACACTAGAATATTGAACTCAATTGTCATATTAGGTGCAGGAAATGTAGCGTTTCATTTAACAAGAGCTTTAATTCAAAATACTTGTAATGTTCGACAAATATTTAATAGAACATTAGATAGAGCAAAAGAAATAGCTGAAGCAAATCGAATTTCATACACAGACAGAATCTCTGAAATAGAAAAAGCTGATTTATATATTATTGCTTGTGCAGATTCTGGAATAGAAGAATTTTCTCATTATATACCATATGATGATGTTTTAGTTGTTCATACTTCAGGTTCATCGCCTATGTCTGCTTTAAAAGGAGATTATAGAAAAGGAGTTTTATATCCATTACAAACTTTTTCTAAAGAGCGAACTTTACGCTATGATAATATTCCATTTTTTATTGAAGCAGAGAATTCTGATGATTTAAAGAAAATTAATGCTCTAGCAAGTAGAATTTCTAATGAAGTACATGAATTAGATTTTACAGCTCGTATGCAGGTGCAAATGACAGGTGTTTGGGCAAATAATTTTGTAAATCATTTATATTATATTGCTGGAGATATTTGTAAAAAAAATAATGTTCCATTTGATGTTTTATTACCATTAATACAAGAAACTGCAAAAAAAGTTTTAGAAATGGATCCTAAAGATGCCCAAACAGGTCCAGCTAAAAGAGGAGATCAAGTAATTATAAATCGTCATTTAGAAGTTTTGAAAGATGATTCTAGATTATTACAGATTTACCAAATTTTGACAAATTCAATAGAAAGACTTTACGAAAAATGATAAGTTATAAAGAGAAATTAAATAACATAAAAACTGTTATTTTAGATGTTGATGGAGTGCTTACAGATGGAAGTGTTATTTTAATGCCTTCTGGAGAAATGGTAAGAACAATGAATACCAGAGATGGATATGCTATGCAATTAGCTATAAAAAAAGGAATAAAAATAGCTGTAATAACAGGAGGAAGAGATGAAGCTGTGGTAAATCGTTTAAAATATTTAGGATTAACCGATATATATATTAATAAACGAGATAAAGTGGATGCTTTTCAAGATTTATTATTTTCTTATGGACTGGATCCTGATGAAATAGCATACATGGGAGATGATTATCCTGATTTAGCAGTAATGAATTTGGTTGGTTTACCTTGTTGTCCTAATGATGCATGTATGGATGTACGTAAAGCTTCAGAATATATTTCTCCAGAAAATGGAGGGAAAGGATGTGTTCGCGATTTATTAGAGCAAATTCTTAAAGTACAAAATAAATGGTTTAATACAGAGGAAGATATAGCTTCTGTATAAAAAAATAACAAATGTTATTAAAAGATAAATTAGAAAATAAAAATATCATTTTGGCTTCTCAATCGCCAAGAAGAAAAGAATTATTAGCAGGCTTAGGATTAGAATTTTCAACTTTATCGCTTGATATTGATGAAAGTTTTGATAGAAATCAATTTAAAAGAGAAAAAATTACTGAATATCTCTCTGCAAAAAAAGCTAAAGCTTATACAGAAATAAAACTTAATGATATAATCATCACTTCAGATACTACAGTTTGGGTAGATGATGAATCGTTAGAAAAAGCTTCTAATAGAGAAGAAGCCTATGAAATGTTACGAAAATTAAGTGGAAAAACACATTCTGTTTATACTTCTGTAACTATACGTTCTACAGAGAAAGAGGTTACTTTTTCTGATGAAACACAAGTTACTTTTGCATTATTATCTGACGAAGAAATTTATTATTATATTGATACTTATAAACCTTATGATAAAGCAGGGGCTTATGGTGTACAAGAATGGATAGGTTACATTGGTGTAGATAATATGAATGGTAGTTATTTTAATGTAATGGGATTACCAACTCACAAACTTTACAAAGAATTGATCCGATTTTAAATAACAAAAAATCCAGCTTAAAAGCTGGATTTTTTAATGGCTTAAAAATTGTATTTTTGTAATTCTAAAAAATACATTTTATGAAAGTTGGTTTATATTTTGGCTCTTTTAATCCTATTCATATTGGACATTTAATTATTGCCAACCATTTTCAGCAGTTTACTGATTTAGATCAAGTTTGGTTTGTTGTGTCTCCTCAAAATCCCTTTAAAAATAAACAATCATTGGCTAATGAATACGATCGTTTAGAAATGGTAGAATTAGCAATAAAAGATTATTCTAACCTGCGTGCTTCTAATATCGAATTTTCTTTACCAAAACCATCATATACCATTGATACATTAATTCATCTCAATGAAAAATTTCCTGATCATAAATTTTCATTAATTATGGGATCAGATAACTTAGCAGGAATTGGAAAATGGAAAAATGCAGATATTCTACTAAGAGATTACGATTTTTATGTGTATCCAAGACCAGGATATAATGTAAATGAATCATATAACAATGTAGAAATAGTTGATGCTCCGTTAATGGAAATTTCATCTACATTTATTCGCTCTTCATTCAAAGAGCATAAAAATATAAAACCAATGTTACCACAAAAAGTTTGGGAATATTTAGACGGAAGTAATTTGTATGGTTAATCATAAATAATAGTTTTAACTTAGTTTAAATTTATTTAAAATGATAAAACAAGTTACGCTTGAAACTCTTCAAGATCTAATTCCATTATTTGATGCTTACAGACAATTTTATAAAAAAGATTCTGATCTAAAATTAGCAGAAGATTTCTTGAAGTCAAGAATTATAAATAATGAATCTGTAATATATATGCTTTATGATGGAGGTAAAGCTGTAGGTTTTGTTCAATTATATCCATCATTTTCCTCTACTCGTTTAAAACGATTTTGGATTCTAAATGATTTATTTATATCTCCATATTTCAGAGGTAAAGGATTTTCAAAACAATTAATTGAAGAAGCTAAAGATTTATGTAGAAAAACTGATGCTTGTGCAATGCTATTAGAAACAAGTATAAATAATTCCATAGGTAACAGTTTGTATACACAAACAGGGTTTGAATTACGTGATGATGCAAATTTTTATGAATGGTCAAATAAATAATAAAAAAAGAAAAAGATAGATTTTTTTATAATCTACCTTTTCTCTTTTCATGAATGTTTTTTTATTCTGTTTTTTTCTTTTTACTCCAATCAAATTTATTTCGGAATCCAACATGAAAATAATTACTTGTTTTTCTTTCTTCCATTTGATTTATAAATCCTATTTCTATGGCTGATTGTTTTGATACATTAATTCCAAGACCTACAGTTATACGATTAGAGTCAAAAGGATCATCTTTTGTCATCTGCATTCTTATTTCATCCTTAACAATTCCATAAAGAGTTTGTTTTGCATCAGATTTATTTAATGGAATTTTGAATGACGCTAGATAGCGTAATCGCATAATAAATGTATTCGGATTACTAATAAATCTTTCTTCAACTCTAAAACGGTGAGATAAAGAAGTTCTTCCGATTTTATCATTCATAGTAACTTGTTGAAAAGGTCTTTTTTCTACACGTTCCTTTTTATTATTATCTTTATCATAAGATTCCAATAATACAACCATAAAACCAGCTGCAGGGCTAATAGTATTTGTTACTTTATAATCTACATAAGCAGAAACTAAAAAAAGTCTTGAATCATAAGCTAAATCAAAAGATCTATATTGTGACAAAGCTGTTAAAGACATTTTATCATTTAATTTAGAGTTTAATAAATATTGATACCACATATTATAATTATCTCTACTCTGAGAAAATAAGGAAGTTGTACCAATAAAAAAGGCAATAATTTTTAAATATAGTTTCATTATGGTGAATAATTTGTTAATATATTGAAAATGATTATATAATTAATATTTTATAACCAAATATTAATATTAAAACGAAAAGAATTTTAATTTATTGGTCTACATTATATGATAAATATCTTTTTTAAAAATGATGAAATTTTATTGTCCTATTGATTTCTCCATTAATATTCTCCAAACATTCATATGTAACCATTCATTATAAAATAATAGATTTTGATATTGAGGTAATTTTACTTTTGTTGGAATATCAAAAAATGGAGTTCCATCATTCATAGCTTTTTCAGTAGCTTTATATAAATCTTCGAAATAAGAGATTTGTATATTTAAATCTTTTCGATTTCCAATTGGTCTAACATGAGCCATATATAAATCATCAAAGTCAAGTGCTTTAATTTTATATAAATCATTTAACCAATTTTTAGGCTTTGAATCAGGTAAATAAGCATACAAAACACGATCAGGTACAACTAAATCAACAGTAAAAATAGCACGATATTCAGGAAATCTAAATACTGTCATTCCATTGCCATGATTTTTACCAAAATAATATAATTCAATTGTTTTATCACCCAAAGAAATTTTAGTTTGTTCTCCTTTCCAGATTGAATCAGGAGGAATGACATTTTTATTTTCGTTAAGATTATTAAAGGCATCTTCATGTATAATAAATTTAGCTCCTTGATCTTTATAAATTTTTCCTCCACCGTTGTGATCCCAATGGTTATGACTATAAATTACATATTTTATAGGTAAATTGGTTTTACTTCTAATTGATTTAAAGGTTTCTTTAGCTATATCATCATTAATAGGATCAATAACTATAACTCCTTCTGAAGATATATAATAAAGTGAGAACACGCGATCGCCAACAAGAAAGAGATTATCTTTTGCTTTGAATTCTTTGATTGAATTTTGTGCAATTAATAAATTAAATATAGAAATTAATAAAAATAAAGAAATATGTATTTTATTGATTTTCATTTGTTTTATCATTAAATATACTAAACAATAAAGAAATACAATATTAACTATGAGAAAAATTTATTTTTTTGTAAAAAATAAATTGATTTTATATTTTGAAGTAGTTATTACGAAACTCCAAATTGTTTTTTTAATTGATGAATAATTTCTTCTAGACCATTCATTTTTATTTCATAAACTGTAGATAATTGAGAACCAAGCTTGCCTTTAGGAAATCCACCTTTTCCTATAAACCATTCTAAGTAAGAAATAGGTAAATCACATAATAAACGTCCTTCATATTTTCCAAAAGGCATCTTTGTTGTAATAATTTCTTTTAGTATTTCTGGACGAAATCCCTCCATTATTTTTCTATTTTTCCAGTGTAAGTAGATATTCCATCTTGAAAATTATATACTTTTTTCAAGCCTTGTTCTTGCATTTTTTCTGTGGCAAGTTTTGCTCTAATACCACTTCTACAATAGATATAATAATTTTTTTTTGGATCTAATTTTTGAATTTGATTTTCAAAATTAGAATTTTTCACATCGATATTAATGGATTGTGGTAAATGTCCTTCAGCGTATTCATCTGATGTGCGAACATCTATTAAAATATTATTTTTATTTGTTAAATCAATTTGATGAACATGGTTTAATGTTGCAAGAATTTCTTGTTGATTTTGATTATTAGCAGGAATAACTTTATTGGAACATGAACCAAAAATTAGGCTAGTTGTGATTGCTAAAGTAACTATAACTTTATTTTCCATTGTATTGATTCATTGTGTTTCCTAATCCCTGAAAGATGAAAGATAAAACAGCGTCGGCAGATAGACTAAGTCTTTCATTCATTTTTTCTATTTCTTCTGCAGACCATTCACCAAGAACATAATCAACTTGTTTTCCTTCAGAAAATTCATTACCTACACCAAAACGCAAACGAGCATAATTTTGTCCACCTACTTTATTTTGAATATCTTTTAAACCATTATGTCCTCCATCACTTCCTTTACCACGCATACGAATTGTACCAAATGGAAGATTAAGATCATCAGTAATAACAAAAATATTTTCTAATGCAATGTTTTCTTTTTTCATCCAAAAACGTACTGCATCTCCACTTAAATTCATATAAGTATTTGGTTTTAATAGAGTAACTGGACGTGCTTTATATTTAAATTGAGCTACTTCACCAAAATTTGAAGGAAAAAATTGAGCATCAACTTTTTTAGCTACTTCTTCAACTACTTTGAAACCAATATTATGTCTTGTATTTTCGTACTTAGAACCAATGTTTCCTAGTCCAATAATCAAATATTTTTGCATGAAACAAAATTACATATTTTTGTTGAATTAGAAATATTTCATACCTTCGTTTTAAATTCTACTAAAATGGTATAGTTTTAGAATTTTTAAATAAGATATATATTATGAAAAAAATAGTTAGTATTTTAATGTTGTTTATAGGAGTTTTGTCTTTTGCACAAAATCCTCCTAAAGAAATGAAAACAGTTTTTCCTACTAAAGCTTTAGAAGATAAAGTAGTTGATTTAGAAGATAATTCTATTACAATAGGTAAAGTAATAGAAAATAATAAAGGAAAAATAATCGTATTGGATTTATGGGCTTCTTGGTGTGGTGACTGTGTGAAAAATATGCCAGAGTTGAAAACATTACATGAAAAAAACCCTGATGTAGCATTTGTCTATCTTTCTATGGATAAAACAAATGAAGCTTGGAAGAAAGGTATTGAAAAATATGATATTAAAGGACAACATTATTTGTTAGGAAATAATTGGAAAGGAGACTTTGGCACGGGAATTGATTTGAATTGGATACCTAGATATTTGGTTTTAGATCAAAAAGGAAAAATTGCTGATTATTACAGTGTAAAAGCAGATGATCCTAAAGTGCAAGCCACTATCGATAAATTAAGAAAAAAATAAATAGTTTATAGTTTACCAACCTAAGGGGTGATTGATGAGTAGAATAATCAATCACCCTTTTTCTTTATGTGTTAAAAATCAATTTGTTTTGTTGTAAGAAAATAAATATTTCTTTAACTAAAATAAGTGTTTTTTGTATTGATCTTTTAATTATTATTGCACAGATTTTAATACCCTTATTATATATATGAAAATATGCTTCGTAATGTATGCTTGGAACAAGGTTGAACCAAGTAAAGATTCTACTCTACGCCTAATAAAAGAATGTGTAGATCGTGGATTTGAAGTATCTTATTTAACAAAAAATGAAATTTCTATTTCAAAAGGAAAAGTAATTGGAAATTTCAAAAAGTTAGTTAGCAAAGAAACAAATGATTGTGTAGATTTTTACAATAGTATGAAATTTGAAAGTGCTATTAAAGATTTTACAGAGTTTGATATGGTTTTTATGAGAGCTGATCCTCCAGTTGATCCTCTTTTATTAAACATGTTGGAATTGATTGAAGATAAAGTATTCTTTGTGAATAAAATATCTGGGTTAAGAAAAGCAAATAATAAAATTTATGCTGCATCTTTTGATGATGGAAATGAGACAATTGTTCCTCAAACCTTGATTACAAAAGATATTGATTTAATAAAATTGTTTGTAGAAGAAAATAATTTTGATAAATTTATCATTAAACCATTAGACGGAATGGGAGGTAAAGGTGTTGTTCTTTTTGAAAGAAAAAGTGTTGGAAACCTTTCTTCTATCTGTGATTTTTATATTAATCATACCGGAGTTCCTCAGCCAATTATTTGTCAGAATTATATAGAAGGAGCAGAAAAAGGTGATGTTCGTGTAATTGTAGTTAACGGAGAACCTATTGGTGCTATTATGCGTGTTCCTGCAGAAGGAGATCATCGTTCTAATATATCTGCTGGTGGTTCTGCAATTCAACATATTCTTGATGATTATGAAATTGAATTATGTAGAAAAATTGGAAAACAATTAAATGAAGATGGAATCTATTTTTGTGGTGTTGATTTAATTAATCATAAAATGGTTGAATTAAATGTGGTAAGCCCTGGTGGTGTTGTTCCACACAATAGAGTAAATAACAATGAAGAGATACAAAAACAAATTGTTGATGCATTGTTAGAAAAATATAAAGAATTTAAAGCATGAAATCCTTAAGTATACAGCAAATCCTGGATAATATTGAAAACGAAGTTGTATTTGAAGCAGCAGCAGAAGATGGTTCATTTAAAATAAAAATTGATGAATATACTCCTTATGTATGCACAGCAATACACGATGGTAAAAAAATGCGTGAAGATGTTTTAGAAAAATGTTTGTTGGATAATTATGAACGTTGGTATGAAGAAGATCCTCACACAGCCGAATTTGTTGAAACATTTCCAATTTTAATTCAAGGTTGTGATTCTCGATTCGAATATGATTTGAATCGTAATCCAGAAACTGCTGTATACGAAGAAGCTTGGGGAAAAAAGATTTGGAAAGAACCATTATCTGTTTCTCAAAAACAAAAAAGTTTAGCAAAGCATCATGCTTTTTATGAAGTATTGGAAGTTTTAGTTAAGAAACTAGAATCTAAATATAAATCATGTTTGGTTTATGATATTCATTCTTACAATTGGAAACGTTGGGATAGACCAGTTCCTGTTTTCAATATAGGTTCAGAGAAAATAGACAACGAAAGATATGGAAAATACGTTGAAGCTTGGAGAGATGAATTAGCTCAAATAGAATTAGAGAATATTCATAGTTTTTCTGCAATCAACGATGTTTTTTATGGAAGAGGTTACTTATTAGAATTTTTAACAAATCGTTTCAAGAATACATTAGTTTTAGCAACAGAAGTTTCAAAAATTTACTGTGATGAACTTACAGAGGAAACTTTTCCTGAAATTATTAATCAAATAAAGGAAGGTTTTAAATCTGCAATTCTTCATCATGCGTACGAATTTCTTAAAAATGAAACTTCTTACAAAGTAGGTTCTAAACAAGTGAATATTTTACACAATGAGTTAGAATCTGATTTGGTGAAAATAGATAAACAATTGTATCAATTGGTAAATGATTTTGAGTTATTAAGTGTTATCAATCCAATTAATTTAGAATTTGAGAAAAAGAAATTCTTAGCATCTAAATACACTTACGAACCTCAGTTCAAATACAGTCCACTGAATATTGATCCTTTCGAGTTTAAACGAAAATTATCTAATATTAAAGTAGAAAAAATCAATGATATCAGTATACAGAATATGTATGTAGATACAATAAATTCTTATTTTGATAAAGTTGATTTATTAGCCAATTTGGGAACTGATAAATTTTTGTATAATTCGCTTCGATATTTTGGAGAACCTTCTAAAAAGGATATCGAGAATGCTAATTTTATTTTGTATTGTCCAGAATTTAGAATGGACGAACAAGGAAGTTATACAGAAGAAGAAGTTGTAAATTTATTTAAAAATGCTACAAATGATTATGGATTCAAATTCGATATTGAAATATCTGATGACATAGCATCAAAGGCATTAGTAATAAATAGTAAAAGAAAAGTTGTAATAAAACGAGGTGTAAAATTTGATAAACGTTTTACAAATGGTCTTATAGAGCATGAAATTGGGGTGCACATGGTAACAACAATGAATGCATTAGATCAGCCTTTAAAAATATTTAGTATTGGTTTACCAGTAAACACATTAACTCAGGAAGGTTTAGCTATTCTTAGTGAGTATTATACAGATTCTATTAATCATAATCGTTTACGTGAATTAGGTTTACGCGTAATAGCAGTTAATTTATTGACAAACGGAAAATCTTTCAATGAAACTTTTATGGTTCTAATGGAAGAATACAGTATGCAACCAGAAGATGCTTTTTATCTAACAACTCGTGTCTATCGTGGTGGTGGATTTACAAAAGATGCTTTGTATTTGAAAGGTTTAAAGACAATATTGAATTATGTTGATCAAGGTCGTTCTTTAGATAATTTATTAATTGGAAAAACATCTGTAAAATATATAGATACAATTGATGAATTGGTGGAACGTAAAATGATAAACAAACCAAAATATCACACAAAAATCTTTAAAAAACATAAAGAGAATCCAGAAATTAATCCTCTTTTACAATATATATTCAACGGAATAAAAGATTAAAAAAATAAAACCTCATCTTGTTTTGGATGAGGTTTTATTTTTTTTTGATAAATTCAAGATTATAATTTAGTATTTATCAATAATAATATAGCTTTTGGGCAATGCCTACGGCCCACGCTTTATCGCTCCCAATCTTTTTACTTCACTAGCTCACTCCGTAAAAAGGATTTCCGCTACAATCGTTATTGCAGATTAAAAATTTGAGATATTAAATTTTAGTAATGAGATTAATTTTACTAATTATTGTGTCGTTTTTGAGTCTTTGGAAATATAAATTATTTTTTATATTATGTATTTATTTTTTAGTACGAATTTGCAATAGTGATTGAAGCGGCATCCTTTTATAAACAATTCATCTTCTTTAAAAAATATAAATGTGATTGTTTATAAAAGATATAGCGTAAAGCACGCTGCAGAGCAATTGCCCAAAAAATAATCATAATTTTTAAACATTTTTTTGAGTATTTTTATCAAAGAAGAATATTATAATTCCAAGTGCTATTATTCCTAAACCAAATAAACTTTCTTTTGGTTTTTGCATTAATACAAAATAACAGATATATAAACTGAAAGCTAAAAATATAGCAGGAAGAATATAGAAAAATTTACTTTTTATAATTGTCAATTCATCTTTCTTAATAAAGAATGCTGTAGAAATTGCTAAAGTTGATAGAATTTGTAGTACAAAAGAAGTATAAGTAAATATAACTTCAAAATCACCAGAAAATATAAGTAAAATACTAATTGTTGTATGTACCCAAATAGCACGAACAGGAATTTTATGCTTGTTTTCTTTTGCCATAAAACTCCATAATTTATTTTCTCTTGCAGTTGCTTGTGAAAGGCGAGAACCAATCCATAAATAACCACTAATAGTAGCAATTAATTGAAGAGCAATAAAACAGCTCACCCATTTTACATGTGGTCCTAATATATTTGCAAAAGAAATATTTGCAATATCCTCTTTTCCTATAAGGGAAGTAGCTGTTGCATGTTTTAAAAAAACAAAATTCAATAAAACATAAGATAGGGTAACGAAAACAACGCCAATAAAAAGTGCTTTTGGTAAATTTTTCTTTGGTTGATTTATTTCTTCTATAATATACGAAGCAGAGTTCCATCCTATATATGCAAAAGTTACATAAACCAAGGATGTAGCAAAAGCTGGTAACATTAATTCATCTTTAAAAGAAGTGTCAAATGAGATAGCATTTGGTGAAACAGTTGGAACAAAATAAAGTCCAATTCCTATGAGAACTAGGATAAAAGAAACTTTGAGTATTGTGAATATGTTTTGAAATTTACTACTCAAATTTAAACTAAATGATTGAGAAATGGCAACCATTAATATAATTGCTATTGCAAATTCTTTTCCTAGATTCAATCCAAAACTATTTAAATATTTCCCCATTGCCAATGCTGCTAAAGAGATTGGAGCTGAGAAACCAACAAATAAAGAAATCCAACTAGAGAGATAACCAAAAATGGGATGGTATGTTCTAGAAAGATAAATATAATCTCCTCCAGATTGCTTAAATTTAGAAGCAAGTTCAGAATAAATAAAAGCTCCAATTAATGCTAAAAACCCGCCAATAATCCAAAGAAATAGAATAGAAGTTGTATTCTTTAAATCTGATATCTGATAACCTAAACTCGTAAAAACTCCAGTTCCAATCATATTCGATATCACTAAAGCAGCTGCGGTTTTCCAACCAATTTTATGATGTGCCATAAATAAAAAGTAATCAAAAAATAAAATTCCGAATGATTGATTAGTTAAAACTAAGATAATCACTCGGAATAAAATATGTATTTAAAATTTTTAAAATTTAAAACTTGCTCGTGCAAAATAATATGCTCCTGTCATTCCCATTTGTACAGGTGCATAAGGGAATACACCGTAATATGAATTTTCATAGACTTGTTTATCAGGGAAGATATCGAATAGATTATTCGCTCCGATTGTAAAATTAAAATATTTTGTAATATCATATCCAATAGAAGCATCTGTAACAACTTTTCCTGTGTGTTGCTGAATACTTCCATAAGGATATCCATTTCTTTCAACTTTTCCAAAGTATGTATTACGAACCATAAAATTAAAACCTGAAATGGCATAGTTTAAAGCTAAAGTAGCTTTAGTTTTAGGGCTTAAAGATTCAATAATATTTACTTGGTCAGGTCCAAAAAATTGTTGTCTTGGAATAGTTAATGTTTTAGGAAAATGATAATCTACAATTTTTGTTTCATTCAAATTCCCAGATAAACTTGCATTTAATTTACCTCTACCTAATCGTGTATCATAAGATATAACTAAATCCAAACCTTTCGTTTCTGTGTCAATAGCATTTGTAAAAATTCTTCCAGAAACAATTCCATATTTTTCAAAAGCAGGATCTACAATATCAGACGTTAATACAATTCGGTCTTTTACTTTGATATAATATCCATCAAGAGTTATGAATAATTTAGAAATAGGTCTAAATGTTAATCCTAAACTTGCATTAACAGATTTCTCTTGTTTTAATTTATCTAAACCTAGTTCACGAGATAAATCAGAATCATTTCTAATAATTCCTTTTGTACCAAGTTTTTGAACTCCATCATCTAAATAGAAATCTGTGTAAGCATTACTAAAATATTTTTGTTGTAAAGATGGTGCTCTAAATCCTGTAGAAATTGCTCCTCGAACAGAAAAACCTTTGGCATATTCGTAGCGTAATGCTAATTTTCCATTAACGGTATTTCCTACATCAGAATAGTTTTCGAAACGTCCAGCAATATCAGCAGAAAAATTTCCGAATTTAAATTCTCCATCTGCATAGGCAGCAACAGATTGTCTATCTGCTTTTATAACACTTGAAGGTCTGAAACCACCAAAAGTTTCCGAACCAGAACCTACGTATGAAGCCTCGTCACCAGCTCCAATTTGATATTGTTCGTAGCGGTATTCTCCTCCAAAGGCTAAATTAAAAAAATGATTGATTTTTTTAGAAAAATCTAAATTCACAACATCTTGTAAAAACTGATGTTTTCCTGCATAAAAATTAGTAGGTGAATCTGTTCCTAAAGATTGATTGATAGAATTAATAACGTCATATTTAAAAGAATTTACACCTAATGTGTTACTCAAATCAACTTTCCAACCATTAAAAGAATAACGTAATCCTGTTGAGTTAGAATAATCGTTGATATTTGATTTTATTGTTGCTTGAAAACCATTTGGATAAACTTTTAGAGACTCTGCATTTAGATCACTTGGTAAACGACGAAAACCAAAACCTTGACCTTGGCGTAAGCTTACTCCACCAAATGTATAAAATTCTAATTTGTCTGTTAATTTAGTTTCTGCATTAACAAAAAATTGTTGATTTTTTATTGCCGCATCACCAATTTGGAATCTGAAATCATTTCTAGTTAATCCTCTTTCTGATAAAATTGCATCATCTGCAGCTCTTGCAGCAGTAGGATCATCAGCAAAATCGTATGCAAAATTATCACCATATATATCTAAATTATTATTTTTAGAACGATTTGTTTTTTTACGATCACTAATTACAGCTGAGAATACAATAGAACCTTCTTTACCTAATTTAGTCCCATAGCTACCATTAAAATTATAAGTTTGTCCATCATTTCTAGATGTTTGTCCATACGTAAAGGATGCATCACCTCCTGGTTTAGATTTTAAAACAATATTTACCACACCAGCTATAGCATCAGAACCATATTGTGCCGCTGCACCATCACGAAGTACTTCTATTTTCTCAATAGCAGAAACAGGGATAGCTCCTAAATCGGTACCTACAGAACCATTTCCTACAGTATTTTGATAGTTTACTAATGAAGTTGAATGTCTTCTTTTTCCATTAATAAGAACTAAAACTTGATCTGGCCCCATTCCTCTTAATGTTACAGGATCTATATGTTCTGTACCATCTGAAGCTGATTGGCGAACTGAATTGAAAGATGGAATAACATAATTCAAAATATCATTTACAGATAACTGAGGTGATGATGTTTTTAATTTTTCTACATCTATTACATCGACAGGCACAGGAGAATTTACTACAGTTCTTTCAGAAGTACGGCCACCAATTAGAACAACTTCGTTCAAATTTGTTTCGTCTTCTTTAACGTCTTGGGCAAGAGCAAAAGATGTGCCTAGTATAGCTAGAGTTGTAAGTAAAAATTTGTTTTTTTTCATGTTTATTTTAATAAAAAATATCAAGAAACCAACATAAAAAAGTAGAATAAAAGTTAAATTCTTTTGTTCTCATCTTTCCCTTTTATTTGGGTTGGATTTAGCACCTTTTTATCATAATTTATTGGTTGCTAAGGTTTCAAAGGGCCAATCCCTCCACCTTTCTTGATAAGGACAGCAAAGATAATGTTAATAAAATGAAAAGAAAAAATAAATCTCTATTATTTTTGTAGAGTTTAAGTATTTAACAAAAATAGAATTGATTAATAGTTTGATACTTCTATTTTAAAACAATAATGAAACAACTATAATTTTATAGGGTAATAATGAATAAAATTTAATATTTTTATTCATATAAATAGATAATAAATGGGACTAAAATTAAAACCTATTGATGTTGTTGATAACATAACTAAGGAAGAATTTACAGAAAAATATTTAAAAACACGTCAGCCTGTAGTTATAAAGAACATGTCGAAGAATTGGCCCGCTTATAAAAAATGGACTTTTGATTATATGAAAGAAGCTGTTGGAGATATAACACTTCCTTTATATGATAGTTCTAAAGCTGATCCAGCAGCACCTATTAATGCTCCAGTTACAGAAATGAAATTTTCAGATTATATAGATCTTATAGAAAATGAACCAACAGATTTGAGAATTTTTTTCTTTGACCCAATAAAACATGCTCCGAAGTTGTTAGATGATTATGTTTTTCCTAAGGAACTTATGGGAGGTTTTTTAGATAAATATCCTAGTTTGTTTTTTGGAGGAGAGGGTTCTGAGACATTTCTTCATTTTGATATAGATATGCCACATATTTTTCATACACATTTTAATGGAAGAAAACATGTTTTGCTTTTTGAATATAAATGGAAGGAAAGACTTTATAAATTGCCATATGCAACTTATTCTTTAGAGGATTATAGTATTGAACATCCCGATTTTGATAAATTTCCTGCTTTAGATGGAGTAGAAGGTATTGAATGTTTTTTAGAGCATGGTGATACATTATTTATGCCAACAGGTTGGTGGCATTGGATGAAATACCTTGATGGAAGCTTTTCAATTTCTTTAAGAGCATGGGATAAATCTTGGGCTGTAAAAACACATTCTTTATGGAACCTTGTGGTACAAAGAAACTTTGATAATTTTATGAAGAAAAATTTTAAAGGTAAATACATGGATTGGAAAGAAAAAGAAGCCATTAAAAGAGCAGAATATGCTTTAAAAAATAATAGACCTAGTTGATTAAACTAGGTCTATTATTTTTAAAAAAAGCTACAATTCATATACTGAATGTAGCTTTTTTATGTTATTATTTATTTCCAATAATTCCAAACTTTACCATCGAATACAGCAAATGAGTCACTTTCTGTATCATAGCAAATAGTACCAGCTACAGGTGACAAGATATTTTCATGAGGTCTAAATACTTTTGGAAGTATTAAAGCTTTATCAGTAGATTCTAGTATTAAAACACCTTCTGCTTCACTACTTTCAGCACCTATAATTACACCTTTACCAATTTCCTCAGTTGTATTAATATTTGCTGAGGTACTTATATCATTATTGTTTTCATCTTTTTGCGCATCAAAACTTCCTTCATCACTAAGTTCTAACCATTCGTTGTTTTGGAAAACTTTTACTTTTAAATCATTTTTATCAATTAAAAGAGTCCCATTTGTATAGTTAGTTGTAGTTTCTATATCTGCTATAGGTAAAATAATTCCTTTTTTTTCATTTCCAAAATCAAGTATTCCAGCTCCATCAACTTGATTTTTACCTATTGATACTTGAGCATAAAGTAAGTTTGTGCTCAAAATAAGACATAATATAATAAATTTTTTCATGTTTAAAATTTTATTCATTACAAGATTTTTGAATACAATTCCATGTACTACCATTGTATATACTGATACATTTTTTATCATCACTAATATCAAATATAATCATTCCTTTTACCCAATTATTTGCTCCAATAGCTGTAGGGGTTGTTCTTGTTAAGACCATGCCTTTTTTACCAGATTCGAGAACTAAGAATCCATTTGGAACATTTTCTGGCCAATTACTAAATTGACTTTTTAATGTAGAAATACCTGTATTAGAATCAATTGTCGTGCCGCCGGTTGGAGATTTAGTACAATATGAGCAATAATCTAAATCAGTTTCACCATTAGCATTAATTGTAGATGAACCTAAACAAATATCTTCTGATTCACTTGTTAGATCATAACTAAAAGTTGATTCAACAGGGTTTAATGTATCAGGATTAATTTCATAATTAGATATATCATTAGATGCTTTTACTTTAAATGTTATAGTGCTTATTCCAGCAGGAAGAGTAATATCCTCATATTCTAGACTTCCATCATCTCCAGTATTAGTACCAATATTTAGACCGCTAGAAGTTGTAATACTATTATTCACTAAAGTAAACACTTCGCTATCATATTCTAAGTTTAAGAAAATATTAGACAAAGTAAAACTATTAGGATTATTAATATTTAATGTTACTTCGATTTCATCATTAAGTACAAAACACTTTTTATTTAAAGACATAGACGTTATCACACGTTTTGGTCTATCCGAATCTACTGCAGATGTAATTGTAACTGATTCTCCAGTTAAACGATCAATACTAGAAATTTCAGTTGTAATTCCTGATGAGTTTTCGTAACTTAATTTTGCTTGATTATTATAATCTCCTGCAGTGGCAGAATCATCAAATATTGCTATGGCTCTAACTGTATATAAACTTCCACCTCCTGGAATTTTTAAATTATTTAATTTAAGTGTGCGAGTTCCATATCCTGTAATATCTCCATCTATTTCAAGTTCTGTAGAGACAGATTCATTTACCCATATCATACCTTCTGGTAATTCATCAGTTAAATCTGTAATTTTAGTATCACAATTTGTATTTACGAAACGGAAAGAATAATCAACTTCATCACATAATAATACTTCTGTTGTACCTTGTTTTGTAAATATAATTCCATCTTCATTTGGTTCAGGTAAAGGAGCAGGGCAATAAAATTCAATAGGTCCTATTCCTAAATGCATTGCTCCTGATGAAGTAGATGAATGGGTAACAGTATTAATTATTTGAATTTCTTGTACAGTATTTTCAAATTCAACAAACATACGTCCTCTTTTGTTTGTATACCCAGAATTACCATTATATCTTACACCTCTAGCTTTAGCATTTGCTTTTCCAGCTGTACCAATTGTATATCGACTTCTTTCTTCTCTTGGATAAGTATAGGTTAATTTTGGATATACTTCAACTCCATTACAATAACCAATAACTTGTACATTATTTAATCGATATGCCTCTCTGTCAATATTAAATATTTCGAATGATGCTGCTGAACTAATAGTAGTTCCTTCATCATTAGTAAAATTAATTTTAGTTGTTACAGCATCTGTTCCGGATCTTCTATTTCTTAATGATTTTAATGATGAAGTTCTTGGATAATTTGTTGATGAAAGATTATTATTATCAATATATTGAACATTTACATTGAAATCATCTCCTAAGTTAAAAGTTTTAGGACCTTTATCGCCTCTTGTAGGCCAATTTGTTCTTATAAAGTCAAGACTTTTTGTTCCAGAGAAATTACATGTTTCGCAATCTCCAACTGCACTTTTAGCACCAAATGTAAAATAAGTATATTGATCTGTAAAAGTATAATTTGCAACATGTTCTCCATCAATATAAGTCATTGGTACAATCTGATCCCATTGATTATTTTTTAATTTTGAATCTGAATCAGCAACTAATAAATAAACTTCGTAGCCCGAACCACTAAAAGGAAAATCATCACCACCTGCTTTTAATGTAATTGTTTTAGAACTTACAGGTAAAGTGTTATTTGCATTTGTATTTTGAGCAAGCCAAATTCTTGAAGATGGACCAGTTAATGAATAATCAATTTCGCCACATATATCTTCATTTCCTCTTAAATCTATTTGTGCTGTACTACCATTATTATCACCTATAAAAAGAGCATTTAAATTGTCGAAAGTTTCTCCACTAATACCACATGTTTCAGTACCTTTAGTTAATAGAGTAATTGAAGAATTGACTTCAGTTGACTTTGATCGTTGTATATTTAAACCTTGGTTGTCATCTCTTACCAGTCCTGTAACTCTATTATGATAATTAGAGGTTGGAGTTGAATTACCTGGCCACACTTTTGTAATTCCATCAGATAAAATATAATCATAATTTTTTGTAGGATTAGTTCTATCCTCATCTAAAGTAAGAGCATATTTCATAGCTAAGAAAGAACGTATTTTATCTTGCTCAATGTTTGTTAATTCTCGTTCATAAAAAAAAATTTCAGATATAATTCCATCAAATCTTCGTGGATTATAAAATCCACCACCAATAATACCACCACTTGCCATTAAGAAATTATTACCAAATGTAGAAGTACCTGGAGTATTTAATTCAGTTGCAAATCCTCCGAAATCAAATTTTACATATCTTCCTCCAGTAGCTGAGGCTTTACGAGTATGAATCATTTCTAAAGCCGTACTACCAAGACTGTAACCTTCTACTCCTGAGCCATCGATATCATTCCCACTTCCAGCGGCATAAAGTCTTCCATTAGCTCTTCTAGGAGTAAATCCCATAGCTGGTTTTTGATCTCCTGCACCTCCATTTAAATTAGTATTTCCAAAAGCATGAGTATATACACCAGTTGTTGAAGTATTGGAAAAACTATTATACATAACAAAAGAAGTAAAGTTATCAGGTGCATTAACAGACATTGGTCCAGAAGAAATTGCAAGTGCATCATTTGTTTCAAACCTTATACTTGTGTTAAAGTTCATTTTAGGATCACATCTAACAATAGAAGGCTTTGTACCAGAACCAGTAACAGCACTATGAGAATAATCATTTCCAAAATTAGATAAATCCCTCCAAACATCAATTTTATCTCCAGTAAGGTCAAGATTTTCCTCTGAGGCATTTAACCATACTCTTAAGCCATCTACCACACCTCCAGGAGCTGTTAAGTAATGAGCAAAAGTAATGTAATTGCCATTGTCTATTCGAATGTTTTGAGCTATATTATCAGAGTTTAGAGTATAAACTCTTGTTGTTGTTGGAGAAAAATTTTCATTTGTTGAAACTAATAGATGAGTAGCCCTAATATTAGACTTTATATTTACATTAAAGCTTGTTTTTCCATATGTTTGAGCTTTAAAAATAATTCGTTGTCTCTTATTTACGTCAGAAGATAAAATAGTATTCTCGTTGAAAGAGGTTCCTTGCTTATATTCAAAATTTTCTGTTCCATTTAATCCATTTGAACCAAAAATCAAAAAATTATTATTATCAATGGTAGATGTATTGTCATTATTTATAGTAGCTAAATCACCAAGGAATATAGTTGCAAATGATTTATCATAACTTGTAGATTGTTTTTGATATAAACCACTGTTATCATCTCGCCCTATTCCAAACCTATTATTTTGATATGAATTATTTGTAGAGCCATCCCATATCACTTCATTGTTAGAATTTACATAGTTTTCTTGTGTAGAGCTTAAACCGATTCCGTATTTTATTGATAAATAAGATAATACTTTTTGTAATTCTGCTGGATTTATAGAATTTCCAACAGTACTAGATAAAACAATAATTTCTTGCACATTACCATAAAAAGGATATTCATTCCCTGTATTACTATTACCAATAATACTTGCTCCTATTCCAGTATTCATTATTCGTGTAGCATTTGTCATTGTACCAAATAGATTACCATTGTAATAAAGTTGGTCAGCTATAGAATTAGAATTAGTTCTTATACTTGTATTTATACCAGCCATTCTTCTAGGGTCAGCATTACTTTCTATAGAGTAGGTACTTCCAGTTCCAGCCGTAGAAATAGAAGGATTTCCATATCTCCACCCATTATCAGAGTGTCGAGTTGCATTGAATGCATAAACCACACCTCTTGTAGTAGAATTTGTTTCAACTCTGGAAACATAAAATATAAAATATGATTTTGTAGCTTCAACAAAATGTGTTGGGTAAATTAATTTTCTATTAGCAACCCCAGGAGCAAATCTAAGAGAAGGCTGAAAATTCATTAAGTTAATTTTATCAAATACAGGAACAGAATTTGTTCCGCTTTGTATATGTGTTCTATTTTTTCCAGATTGATCAATCCAAGAATTAACGTTAGTTCCGTTTGATTGATTGATTGCATCTGCTTTGAGCCAGAGTTCAACTTCAAGTGAAGTTCCTCCTGGTTTTTGTGCATAGAGTAAACAATTGATAGTTAAAAAAACTATTAAAAAAAAGTTAATTTTTTTCATGTTTTTAAATAATTTAGGATTTGGTTTTTTAAAATTAATTAACAAATATAGCATTAATATTTTGTAAACTAGTTAATTATATTTTTTTTATTGTGAATAAAAAGAATTGGTAATATGGTTAAATATATAATTTACTTATATGATAGATAATTATCCATTAACAATTATTTATTAAATACTATCTAACTTTTTTTTGTTTTTGTTTGTATTCTAAATATTGAAAAATGGTAGGATGCGTATAATTTGTTTTTTCGTCAACTTCACTTATTTTTCTAGCAAATAGCTCTTCTCCATTATCTATTTTATTAATAATTTTAGCTTGGGCTTTTGCTATACCAACCATTCCTTTCCAACTAAGTGTAAAAAAACTATCTCCTTTTTCTATTGTAACAGTATCTTGATGAAGAATATCTCCTGTGTCAACACCACTATCTAACCAAAAAGCTGTGTAGCCAACTTTTTCAGGTTCATTATTGTATATAGCCCAAAAAGGAGAATGCACACCTCTATAATCAGGCGTAATTCCTGGATGTCCACCAATTACTTTTCCACCAACAATATCTCTCACCTTTTTACCAACCCAATAGCCAGTATGTACAACTAATAAGTCAGGTTTCAAAGATTTTATCCATGCTATAGTTTCAGGTGAGCCATAATTTTCTGTTGCAAAAGTTTCAAAATTATATTGATTTATGACAGAATTTATTTCTTGTTTATTATAGATTTGGTTGAAGATCTCTATATCTTTTTTTCTATTTAGTAAACGGTAATATATTCTTCCAATAATTTGTAGAAATAACTGTCCCCATCCATATTTTTTACCAGCAATTTTTAGGTAAGAAAAATCAATACCTTTTTTATGTTTATTTGCGTTACATACACCAACAACATTCACATTATTTTCCAATAAAATACTAAGTGTTTTATCAAAAATAATTCCTGTTCCAAAAAGACAAACAACTCTTAATTTTTCTTTACCCATTTTTTTTATTTTGCATGTATTGATGTATAGGAAAAATCATTTTTTTAATTATTCCTTTAATTTTTCGTTTACGTTGTAAACTCGATAAGTTTTTTAGTTGAAGTATTTCCAAAAATTCTTGATCAGAAACAGAAGCTTTTATACTTAGTCGACCAATGATTTCTAAAGTATCTAATTTTCGATGTGTAACAATTGGTTCCGAATCAAAAATATGTTTATAACCAACTTCTTTTGCTGTTTCATATGTTTTTTCGTCAGCATCACCACCAGGAATAGAACATGATAAAACTTCTTCTCCAAGAATATCTTCTAAAATGTTTTTGGATTTCTTCCATTCGTTTATCATTTGATTTTTAGGTAATGTTCTAAAAATCATTGGGTGAGTATGTGAATGCGAACCTATTGTATGTCCATTTTTATGGATATTTATAATATCTTCTTTAGATAAAAATCCTTTTGTATCAATAAATTTTGTTGTTATAAAATAATAACCACGAATGTCATTCTTCTCTAAAATTTTTGCTGAACGAAGATTTGAAATTCCTCCATCATCAAATGTAAATAAGTATTTGTTTGTATTTGTAGAGTTTTGATTTTGAATGAAGTTTTTGTAAATAGAAATATGTTTTTCGAATATTTCTGTAGTATGCATGTAGGCTAAATTATCATTATTCTGAAATCCAGATTCTTTATAATCATCTACAACTTCATGATATAATAATGCTATTTTTTTCATATAAATAGGTTGTTATTTAACAAATATACACTAAAGTAGACAAGAAATGTGTATTTCCTGACTTTCATCTAAATTCATCATAGCATTGATTCGTTTAAAAGATTTGAAATTATTTAAATCAGAAACTTTTATATTTTTTTGTAAAATTTTACCATTATCTAAAAGAGATTCTCTCATTGTTCCTTTTAATAAAAATGTTTTTGGAGTAATCCATTGTTCGCCGTCAAAAAATACAATGTTAGAATATATGCAGTCTGTTATGTAGTTAGATTTTACAAGAACCAAATCATCTGTTTTTGTTTCATTTATATATTCATCGAAGAAAGAACGTTCTACGTATTTATAAGAATAATCAACTTTGTCATCAATAGTAAAAAGTTTGATTGTTTCTATAGTTTTCATTGTATAAGGTAGAAATTCAATAGATTGTATATCTTTATCATAAACAATACGAACTTTGTATTTATCGTTAGATAAATCATTATTAATAGTTATTTTATCTTTTAATGAAATAGGTTGAAAATCTGAGAAATTATCTTCTCTTGTATCATCAAATCTTTTTTGATGATAGTCTAAATTTCGTAGTTGTTTATTTTCACAACAAATGGATTCAATAAATTGGAACATATACTTTTTGTATTAATTCTTTATATTCTGCCTCAGCATTACTTTTTGCTGTTATTCCACCACCACTTTTGAATAATAATTGATGATTATCTTGTTCAATAAAACGAATCATGACAGCGCTATCTAAATTTTCTCCATCAAATATCCCAAATACTCCAGTATAAAAATTTCGAGCATACTGTTCAGCTTCTTTTATAATTTCTATTGTTTTACTTTTTGGTGCGCCACAAATGGAACCAGCAGGTAATAAATTATCAAAAATAGTTCCTATTTTTTCATGAAAATTAGATGCCAAATCTCCTCTAATTTCAGAGCTTATTTGTAATAATTTTTTATCATTTGTTTGCACTTCATCAACATATCTATATTTATTTACAACAACATTTTCTGCAACTAAACTCAAATCATTACGAATCAAATCTACAATTGTAGCATGTTCCTCAGCTTCTTTTTCATCGTTTAATATCAATTGTTTTGCATGATTAATAGATGCATCTATTGTTCCTTTCATTGGATTTGAAAAGATTTGATAATTTTCAATTTTTACAAATCTTTCAGGAGAAAAACAAACAAAATCATCTTTGTATTTCAATTTGTATTTAGCAGAAGAATAAGTATAAATATCATCCAACGATAAACTTGTTTCAATTCTTGTTGGGTAAGTTAAGTTCGTTAAATAGGAATTTCCTACTAATATGTTTTTATGAACAATAGAATATTTAGATTTATATTCTTCAAAAGATATAGGGAATTTATTAAAATCAAATGAAAAAGGAATAGCTTGTTTTTTTTTTGAATTAATTTCAAACTTAATATCTTCAGGTAATTCAGATAAAGGAATAACTTCTCCATTTTCTTTCAGAAAATCAATCATAAAAAAAAAGGGAACTTTTTTCGCTCCCAATTCATTCATTTCATTAAAAATAGAATGTGCTGTAAACATCCGATAAAATTAAGTTTATTCTCTATTTGTTACAAGCTATTTTATATTTTTTGGGCGACCGGGCAGGTTATTCGATATATCTTTTGCAAAGAAAAATATTTATTTTTCTTTGCAAAAGGATGCCGCTACTATCCTTGTCGCATAATTTTTAATAAAAAATTAAATTTTATTTGTTCCTAATGTGTCAATTTCAGATAACTTTTCATCATCAGTCAAAATGATATCTTTTAACACAAAATAGGTAAATATATAACTGATAGGAAATGTTATAAAAATACCTAAATAACATATAATCATTCCTATAGACGAAATAAAGCTTGTAATAATAACTAATAAGAGAATCCACCAAAAATTATTTTTTGTAATAGCAATAGAAGTCTTTATAGCATCTTTTACTCCGAGATTTCCATAATAAATGAGATAAGGAGCGAGATAGATAGAAATCAAGAAAATAAATAAAAAAATCATTAGTACAGACATTAATATAAACATAATAATAGTAGAACCTATTATTAATCCAGCATGATTATTTTCTGATTCTCCGAAGAATAGAGGAAAAAAAGAAAATAAAAACAAAGGAGTCATTATTATGAAATAAATAAATAGAATAGAGAGATTGAAAAGAAAAAATGTTCCTAAGTTTTTAAAACCTCCAAAGAAATCATTAAATACTAAATTTTTCTTACTATCAACTCTTTCTGCTCCTATCAAAAATCCCATTAATAAAGGAAACATAATTATAAAAGGACCTATTATTGTTACATAACTAATTAAAAATAATAGAGAAGCAATAAAAGAATAAATAACAAAATTGCCCCAATTGTTTGAGAACAATTCAATGGATTCATTAAAATATTTTCCAATATCAAAATTGAATTTATTTTTTTTCCAATATTCAATTTTGTTATAATCTAATGTTTTCATCTAAATTTTTATTTAATTTGATTTGATGTAAATTTGTTTAGAAGTAAACAAATTATAATTGTTATAACATGAATGCAAAAGATTTATTATCAATCATAAAAAAAAGACGTTCAGTTTTTCCTCCTCAGTATACGCAAGAGGAAATAACAAAAGAAGAACTTTCATTAATTTTTGAAGCTGCAAATTGGGCTCCTTCTCATAAAAAAACAGAACCTTGGCGTTTTGTAGTTTTAGAAGGTCCTGCGAAAGATAGATTCAGAGAATATGTAAAACGAGTCTATGTACAAGGAACTCCAACAGATCAATTAAGTGATAGAAAAATCAATTCATTAATTGAGAAGTGTGATAAATCAAATAAAATTGTTTTAATTAATTTTATCAATACTGAGAAAAATCCTGAGTGGGAAGAATTAGCAGCTGTTTCTATGGCAGTGCAAAATATGTGGTTAATGGCGACAGAATTAAATGTTGGTGCATATTGGTCTTCTCCTGCAAACGTAATTGCAAATATGGATGAATTTACACCAATGGACGAAGGAGAAAAATGTGTTGGTGTTTTTTACATGGGGAAATTTGATGGTGAATTACCAGAAGGTATTCGTAAACCAGTAGAAGAAAAAGTGAAATTTTTAGATTATTAATTTTCTAGAAAGAGAAATATTTAAAAAAGATTACTAAATATATTTAGTAATCTTTTTATTTTGAAATGAATTTATAATTAAATAAAGTATATTAGTTATATTATTAATAATTAATTACTTTATGAAATCTATTTTTCAAATTTTTACTATTTTATTTTTTATTCAGATAAGTTTAATCAGTTGTAAAACTTTCAATAATGTTAATCTAGAAGACACTATTCCTGTGCATGAAACATTTACTATTGACTCAAAAAAATTAAATGAAAAAAGAGTTATTAATATTTGGTATCCTAATAATTATAAAAGTTCTAAAGATTCTTTGACTGTTGTTTATATGCCAGATGGAGGAATAGCAGAAGATTTTCCTCATGTTGCAAATACATTAGAGAAATTAATAAAAGAAAAGAAAATACAAGACGTTATTTTAGTCGGAATAGAAAATATACAACGTAGAAAAGATTTAACTCCACTCACAGAAGTAGAAGAAGATAAAAAAGTAGCACCAATTGTTGGTGGAGCATCTGTTTTTAGATCTTTTATAAAAGATGAACTTTTTCCTGAGATTGATAAACGCTATAGAACGAATAAACAAAAAGCTATAATTGGAGAATCTTTAGCAGGATTATTTATTACGGAAACTTTTTTAGATGATAGTAATATGTTTGATATTTATATTGCTATAGATCCTTCTCTTTGGTGGAATAATCATTATTTAGTAAAAAAAGCAAAGGCAAAACTTTTAAAATTACCATCAAAACCTATTAAATTTTGGTTCGCTGGGTCTGATGCAACGGATATAAACCAATATACGAATCAATTATCAAAGGTACTTGAAGATACTAAAGCTCCTCAATTAAAATGGTTTTACTCTGATGAACCAAAAGAAAATCATGCAACAATTTACAGAGCCACAGAAGAGAAGTCTTTAATTTGGAGTTTAAGCAAATAAATTTTTATTAACAATTATGTTAAGCAATAACGATTGAAGCGACATCCTTTTATAAATAAGAAATAGATTTACCTAAATTTCTTATTTATAAAAAATATAGCGAAAAGCGTGACCTATTAAGGGATTGCTAAAATTATAAATCTATTCTTTTTCCTAGAATAGAAAGGCTTCTATTAATGTTATCCAATATTGCTATGTTGGGTAATTGTCCCCAAACTTCAAATCCAAAATGTTTAAATAATTTAATGCTGGGTTCATTATGAGAAAAAATGAATCCTAAAATTGTTTTTATTTCAAATTCAGGTGCTTTATTTAAACAATATTGTAATATTTTTTTTCCTAAACCTTTTCCTTGATAATTTTCATCTAAATATATACTTATTTCAACAGTTCCATCATAAGCAGGTCTACCATAGAATGATTGAAAACTTACCCAACCAATAATGTTTTTTTTATTATCTTCTATAATCCAAAGAGGTCTTTTATTAGCCGAATGCTCATTAAACCATTGTTGTTTACTTTCTACAGAGACCGGTTCAGTATCTGCAGTAACTAATCGAGAAGGAATAGTTGAATTATATATTTCTGTAATTTTTTTTAAATCGTTTTGAGTGGCATTTCTGTATAATAATTCAATCATTATAATATTTTTTTAAAAAGGAATATTTTTTTTCATAGATAACATGTATCCAAGATGCATTGCTTCATGAATATTATTATATAAAATAGCATCTTCTATCGATTCTAATGTAATTCCAAAACTAGTTTTATAAGAACGATAATAGGAAAGTTTTTCTGAACGATAATCCTTAAAAAGTTGCATAGGTGTACTTTCTAACATTTCTTTTAATTCCTGTACATCATCATTAGTAACTTCAGTATTTCCTAAGCTTCCTTTTTTATATTTTTGGATAAAATCAAGGTCAACTAACATTCGATTATCAGTCAAATAATAGTGTATTAATTGTTGAGTAGCCAGAACATGAGCGGCATTCCAATATAAATTATTTTTATAACCAACAGGGATGTAAAGTAGCTGTTTTAGAGCATGCTGCTCAAGTTCATCAATAATCTGTTTTCTAATATTAGTTAGGTAGATAATATGCTCTTCCATTGATTGATTTTAAAATTAAATATACTACAAATTAAGTCTATTTATCAAATTATAAGACAAAACAATTAAAATCACATTTTTAGATTATTGAATGTCTTTGATTCTTTGTAATTTTGTCTAATTAAATTTAAAAGATGGCTTACACAAGAGATCAAATATATCAAGTATTAGAAGAATTGGGTATTCGCAATTGGATGCGTAACGCACAAGTTATGGGAGATAATATTGTACTAGATATTGTTTCACCTTCTCCAGCAATGCACGAACGTAAAAGATTAGAAATAGCTTTAAAGAATGCATTTAAAGAAAATTTACCTGATGCTAATTTAAAATTAAATATTTCTGTTGAGGTAGAAGAAAAAAATCCAAATGAAATAAAAGGGTCTGAATTACCTGGTGTAAAAAATATAATTGCTATAGCTTCTGGAAAAGGAGGAGTAGGTAAATCAACAGTTTCATCTAACCTTGCTATTAGCTTAGCTAATATGGGATTTAAAGTAGGTTTGTTAGATGCAGATATTTATGGACCATCAATGCCAATTATGTTTGATTGTCAAGATGCTCGTCCATATTCTGTAGAGGTAAATGGAAAAACAAAAATAAAACCAGTAGAATCTTACGGAATAAAAATATTATCGATAGGATTTTTTGCTGATACAGATCAAGCAATAGTTTGGAGAGGACCAATGGCTGCTAAAGCATTGAATCAAATGATTCGTGATGCGCATTGGGGAGAATTAGATTTTTTATTAATTGATTTACCTCCTGGAACAGGTGATATACATTTATCGATCGTACAACAAGTTCCTATTACAGGAGCAGTAGTAGTTTCTACACCGCAAAATATTGCTTTAGCTGATGCTAGAAAAGGAGTAGGAATGTTCCAAATGGAATCAATCAATGTTCCAGTATTAGGAATTGTAGAAAATATGGCGTATTTTACACCAGAAGAATTACCAAATAATAAGTATTATATTTTTGGACAAAATGGAGCAAAAAGTTTAGCAGAGCAAATAGGTGTACCATTTTTAGGAGAAATTCCTATTGTACAATCTATAAGAGAGGCTGCGGATGTTGGTCGTCCTGCTGCTTTACAAGAAGATACTATTGTTGCCGAAGTATATAAATCTATAGCCCGTAATACTGTACAAAGCTTAGTTGAGCGTAATAATACATTACCACCGACAGAAGCAGTTCGTATTACAACAATGGCAGGTTGTTCAGCTAAAAATTAATTAAAAAAAGAAAACCAATGACTCCAGAAGAAAAATATTCAGAAGTTGAAAAGGCTTTAACAGAAATAAGACCATTCTTAAACTCAGATGGGGGAGATATAGAATTAATATCTGTTGAAGATGATATTGTAAAAGTTCGCCTTACAGGAGCATGTATTGCTTGTTCAGTTAACCAAATGACATTAAAGTCAGGTGTTGAGATGACAATAAAAAAATATGTGCCAGAAATTACTTCAGTTATAAATGTTTCAGAAAATGAAATAGTAACAGAGAATGATTCATCAATTGATGGAGAATAGTTCTTTTAAATTACTGATTCATATAAAAATAAAACGTCTTTATATTAATTTATAAAGACGTTTATTGTTTTTTGGCAAACAATTTGAAATTGAAAATATAAATAAGTTTATGGCATGAAAAAAAATATTCTTTTTTTTATATTTATTGTACTTTCATTTTTAACTGTACTAAATGCACAAGTTAATTATAAAGTTGGAGAATCTTTAAAGTTTAGAGTTCATTACACAGGCTTAAATGCTGGTTTTGCTACCATAGATGTAAAAGATGCTACTTTAAATGGAGAAAAACATTTCCACATAGAAGGAAAAGGTTATTCTAGTGGTGCTGTACGTGTGTTTTTTAAGGTAGAAGATTTTTATGAATCTTATATTAATTCATCAACTTTAAAACCAACAAAATTTGTACGTAATGTACAAGAAGGTGGGTATAAACGAAATCAAATTTATTATTTTGATCACGCTAATAAAAAAGTTAAAGTAGAAAGTAAAAAAGATGGTAAAGTAGTAACAGAATCTATTCCTTTTGATGCCCAAGATTTATTGTCTGCTTTTTACAATCTTAGAAATGCTGATTATAAAAAATTAAAAGTGGGGGATTTTTTAAGTGAAAATATTTTTTTAGGTGATGAAACGCTTAACTTTAGATTGAAAGTTTTAGGAAGAGAAACTTTAAAAACGAAGTTTGGAAAAATCAAAGCTATAAAAATAAGGCCTTATGTACAGTCTGGAAGAATATTTAAAGAATCTGAATCTGTAACAATGTGGATTTCTGATGATGAAAATTTAGTGCCACTGAAGATAAAAGCAGGTTTAATGGTTGGTTCTTTAAATGCTGATTTAAATGAATATAAAAATCTTAAATATCCTATAACCTTTACTAAATAAAAAAATAAACTCATTTTACAATGAGCTTATTTTTTTACGCCAATCAAATTTATTTCTAAATACTACATTTAAGTAATTACTAGTTTTTCGTTCGGCTAATTGACTTATTAAATTAATTTCTAAAGCAGATTTTTTAGATAAATTAAATCCTGTTCCTATAGTTATTCGGTCAGAATCAAAGGGTTTATCTTTTATTGCAGAAATTCTAATTTCATTTTTTATTATTCCGTATAATATCTGTTTTTCAGTTGCTTTATTTAATGGGATTCTAAATGATGTTAGGTAACGCAACCTAACAATAAATTCGTTAGGATTGTTAAGGAATCTTTCTTCAATTCTAAATCGATGAGATATTAATGTTCTTCCTATATTATCTGTTATCGTTGCTTGCTGAAAAATTCTTTTTTCTGAACGTTCCTTTTTATTATTATTCTTATCATAAGATTCTAATAAAAGAAACATTCCACCACCGCCAACACTTATTTTTTTGTCAATAGAATAATCTACGTAGGCAGCTGCAACAAATAATCTAGCATCTAATAACATATCAAACGATCTATATTGTGATAAGGCTGTTAAAGTCATCTTATCATCAAGTTTGGCATTCATTAAATATTGATACCACATATTATAATTTACAGGTTTTGTTTGGGCATTTGAAACACTGAAAACAAATAATAAAAGAGAGTAAATTGATTTCATATTTTTTAAACAAATTAAGCTAATTAATGAATTAGTTTTCAGTTTTCTAAATAATTTATATTGATATAAAATAAATAAAAAATAGTTAGTTTTAGTATTTATAAATTATTAAAACCATATATTTATAAGTATAAACGTAACTTTTTATTAATAAAAATATGAAAATCTTATGGCTACCAACAAGCTAAATTTATTGAAATCGTTTGCGCCAATAATTGTAATGGTTGTACTTTTTCTAATACCAGTACCTTCAGGAATGCCTCCTCAGGCATGGCATTTTTTTGCAGTTTTTTTGGGAATGGTTGTAGGGATGATTATAGAACCAATACCAGCAACAGCTATTAGTTTTATAGCAGTCACAATTTGTGTAATAGGAGGAAATTATTTTCTTTTTTCATCGGATGAATTAGTAAATCCTGATTTTAATCCAGCAAAAGAATCTCTAAAATGGGGATTAGCAGGATTTTCTAGTTCAACAGTATGGTTAGTATTTGGAGCATTTATTTTTGCTCTTGGTTATGATGTAAGTGGTCTTGGTCGTAGGATAGCACTTATATTAGTAAAGTTTATGGGAAAAAGAACGCTTACTTTAGGTTATGCAATTTTAATTGTAGATGTTCTTTTAGCACCATTTACGCCATCAAATACAGCTAGAACAGGAGGGACTGTATTTCCTGTTGTTAAAAATTTACCACCATTATTTGATTCTTATGCGAATGATCCTTCAGCAAGAAAGATTGGTGGTTATTTAATGTGGATGATGGTAATAAGTACCAGTTTAAGTTCATCTATGTTTGTAACAGGGTCTGCTCCTAATGTTTTAGGAATTGAGCTTGTTAGTAAAATTGCAGGAGTTAATATAGGGTGGTTAACATGGTTTTTAGCATTCTTACCTGTTGGATTAATATTATTAGTATTAGCTCCTTGGTTATCATATGTACTTTATAAACCAGAAATTACTCATAGTGAGGAAGTGTCTAAATGGGCTGGAGAAGAGTTAAAAACAGTAGGTCCTTTAAGACGTCATGAAGTTATTTTAATTTTTCTTGTACTTCTGAGTTTAGTTCTGTGGATGTTTGGAGAAGAAATAATTAATCCGACTTCAGTAGGTTTATTAGCAGTTTCTTTGATGATATTGTTCAAAATAGTAGGCTGGAAAGAGATTACAAAATATAGCAGTGCCTGGAATACTTTTGTAAATCTTGCAACTTTAGTTACAATGGCAAATGGATTAACTCGCTCAGGATTTATTGATTGGTTCTCTACAACAATGAGTACGCATTTAAATGGGTTTTCACCAACTGCCACAGTAGCAATATTAGTATTAGTATTCTATTTTGCACATTATTTATTTGCTAGTTTATCAGCTCATACAGCAACATTATTACCTGTAATGTTAGCAATTGGAAATAGTGTTCCTGGTGTTCCTATGGATCAGTTATCAATTTTATTGGTATTATCAATAGGTATTATGGGATGTCAAACTCCTTATGCGACTGGGCCTGGAGTAATAATTTATGGTTCTGGATATATAGAATCCAAGGATTACTGGCGATTAGGAGGTATCTTTGGAGTGATATTTATTACAGCATTATTATGTATTGGCTGGCCGATTTTAAGAATTTGGTTATAATGAAATATATAAAAAGAGAGGTCGGAAATTATATAATTTCCGACCTCTCTTTTTATGTTATTGTAATTAACTAATAGTTATTCAACTTAGAAAAAAAGTAGGTTAATGCTAATAAATCAGCACTTCCTCCAGGACTAATATTTTTATCGATGCATAATGCATCAAAAATATTTAATTCCTTAATAATAGAATTGTTATTTTCATATATAGTAGGTTTAGATAAGATATTTAAAGCATGATTTTTTATCCAGTTCAATTCCTTTGTTCCTCCTCTATTTACAATATTTGTATCATCATTGATAGAAATTAATTTTAATAATGTAATAGCTAAACGATGATCTTCATCTAAATTAGAGTATTTGATGTATATAGGAAGTGAATGTTCCATAATGGTTTGGTAACCACTCGAAGCTTCACCTCGAGCTCCTTTTAATTGATGTTTTCTGAATAAACGTATACCAGCAGTTTCTTCTTTTATATCAGAATTATTGAATTCATTTATTAAAGAAATTGTTGCTTCTGAGATAAATTGACTTATCCTATTTTCATCAATTTTTATGTTCTGTTTATATAAATATCCTATTGCAGATAATACTAATCCAAAAGAAAAGATGCTTCCTTTGTGAGTATTCACTCCATTGGTTGCATTAAACATTGATTTTTCAGCATTAATTCCTATTTTTCTTGCACTAAAAAAAACTTCTTCAGGGGTTTTGTATTTTAAATTCATTCCATTAATGATGAATTCATAGAAAAAAGGTTTTAAAGATTCAGTACTTTTTATGAATGTATCGTAATTCATATCTTTATGAGAGCCTGAATTTTTTTGATCTACAAGACCAGGTTTTGGAGTTAGGTTTAATTCTTTTAATAAAGATTTATTTGCTAGTTCGGTATAGTTTAAAGCAAAACAATCCTCAGCGGCTAAAGATTGCATTTTTCTATAAATTTCATTTATAGAATGTTTTCTCTCTCTTGCACAAATTTTTGCATTATTATCACAAATAAGGCATTTTCTTGGTAAGTTATTATCAACTTCTGTTCTAGAAATTATTTTTCCATTTTCATCTAAAACATCTAAATCCCATAATCTAGCAATAGGTAGAGATTCTTCAATCTCTATCATGTGTTTTTTTAAGGAAAGTGGATTAATTTCTAATGCAAAAAGAGCATATAATCCAGTATCTTCATTTAAAATAATTTTTTCATTGATTGTAATGTTGTTTTTATCAATGAATAACCCAATAACTTGTAGTGCTCGATCAAAAATGTATTCTAATAATTTATTTTTTTTAACACCTCCTGGGCTAATTAGGCTAATAGATAATAAACAACAAGAATGTTTATCTAAACATTCTTGTTGTAAAAATTGCCTTTTATCTCTTGATGCTAGAACTTCTAAAAGTTGAACTTCTTTTCCAATCAAGCTACTAGGTTGGGATAATTCTAAGAAATTAATATTCATTAGCTTTTAATTTGATATACAGTATCTATAATAGATCCATTTCTGTATCTAACAACAGCGACTGGTTTATCAGTAAATTCAATTGGTTTAGGTTTTCCTGTTAGTTCAATTGCTTTATTTTTTAATTCTTCAATGGTAATAGTAGGAATTCCTGCTTCTTCCAATCTTCTTTTTAAATTTGGTCGTTGAGGATTAACTGCAATTCCATGATCGGTAACCAATACATCAATATTTTCTCCAGGAGTTACACAAGTTAATACATTTTCCACAACTGTTGGAATTCTTCCTCGAACTAATGGAGCAACAATAATTGCCATTCTAGCAGTAGAAGCGGCATCACTATGTCCACCAGAAGCACCACGTATTACTCCGTCTGATCCTGTTAATACATTTACATTGAAATTAGTATCGATTTCTAAAGCACTCAAAACAACAACATCTAATCGCTCTACAGAAGCTCCTTTAGAACTATAATTTGCATATTGATTAGCACTGATTTCAATATGATTTGGATTTACTTTGATTGATCGAGCAGCATCTTTATCAAAACTTTGAACATCTAATAACTTCAGAATTAAACCTTCTTCATGTAGTTTTACCATACTAGATGTAATACCTCCAAGAGCAAATGAAGCTTTAATATTTTCAGATCTCATTTTATTTTCTAAAAACTGAGTTACAGCTAAGGCTGCACCACCAGAACCTGTTTGTAATGAAAATCCATCTTTGAAAAATCCTGATTTTATAATTACTTCAGATGCCTTTTTAGCGATTAAAAGCTCTCTAGGGTTTTTGGTCATCCTAGTAGCATCAGCTCCAATTTTTGCAGGATCACCTATTTTATCAACTTTTACAATATAATCTACTTCATCTTGAGCGATACTTTTAGGAGAGAAAGGATATTCTTCGATGTTTTCTGTTATTAAAACTACTTTTTTTGCATATTGAGCATCGGTTTTTGCATAACCTAAAGATCCGCAGAAACCAACACCAGTTGCATTTCCAAATTCATCACAATAGGGAACACCTAGAAAAGCAATATCAATATTTAGTTCACCTTCTTTAATTAAATGAACTCTTCCTCCGTGTGTGTGTATATTAACAGGTTCTTTCATAATTCCGGAAGAAATTTCCATTGCTAAATCACCTCTTAATCCTGAAGTGTATATTTTTCTAATTACACCATCTTTAATATATTGAATTAATGGATAATTACAACTGTTTAAAGAACTTGCAGCAAGAATTAAATTTTTGAATCCTTTATTTACAATTTCTTTCATAACCATGTTGATAACGTAATCTCCATTTCTAAAAGCGTGATGAAAAGAAATTGTCATTCCATCTTTTAGACCGCTTTTATCAATAACTTCACTTATTGTTCGGCAGATTTTTCTGTCATGAGGTATAGTCTCTAATAAGTCTAATTTAAATACTTTTTTATATGCTTCTGCTGAACTATCTTTCTGTTGTTCTAAATAAGCAGATACTCTTTCTTTTTGATTCATTTTTAGATAAGTTTATTGTTCTCTAATACCAGATAATTCAGCTTTTTCTAACACTAATTTTGCTCTTTCTATAATAGGTACATCAACCATTTTACCATTTAGAGAGACAACTCCTAAACCGATTTTAGCAGCTTCTTTAGCAGCTTCAACAACTTGTTTAGCGAAGTCTACATCTTTTTGAGTAGGTGCATATAAATTATGTATTATTTCTATTTGTCTAGGATTAACTAGAGATTTTCCATCAAAACCTAATTGCTTAATTAAAGTCGCTTCTTTTAAAAAGCCTTCTTCATTATTTGCATCAGAATATACTGTATCAAAAGCCATTATTCCAGCAGCTCTTGCAGCATGTAAAATAGAGCTTCTAGCAAATAATAATTCTATGCCATCAGGAGAGCGTTCTGTTTTGATATCTCGAACATAGTCCTCAGCTCCTAAGGCTATGCCTATTAATCTATCTGTAGAAAAAGCAATTTCCCTAGCGTTTAAAATTCCGATTGCAGATTCTATAGCTGCCATCATTTTAGTTTTTCCTACTTCTATTCCATATTTTTTTTCAGCAGCTTCAATTTCTTTTTGCATATCTAATACATCTTGAGCAGAATCAGTTTTAGGTAGCCTAATAACATCTACTCCAGCAGCAACAACAGCTTTAATATCGTTTATGCCAAAATCTGAAGTAAGTGAATTCACTCGAACAATTTTTTCGATATTTTTGTAAAAAGGATGTTTTAATGCTTGTACAACCAACATTCTTGCTCCATCTTTTTCTTTAATAGAAACAGAGTCTTCTAAATCGAATATTAGAGAATCTGGTTTGTATATAAATGAATTACTAATCATTGCTGCATTTGCTCCAGGAACAAATAGCATACTTCTTCGTAATTTTACTGTATCTTTTCCCATAACGTATTATCATTTGTTGAACGCATTAAAGCTGTTAGTAAACGTGCTCTTAAAACACAATCTAGAGCTCCTTTGTCATCTATTGAAATTTTTACTTTATCTATGCTTAATTTTGTAAGTATTTCATGCACTGTCCTTAATATATCATCTCCAAATTGAGCTTCTACCGTACTATTAATAATCACATTCAGTTTTTCCGAAGATGATACTCTTATCATCAAGTCACTAGATTCTAATGTTCCAGCAACAGCTTCTTTTACTATTTTCATAATCAATAGATTAATTTTTTTTGTTTTCTAAAAGAAAATTATAAGTTGTTTTTGGAACATATAATTTTAATTTGTCAAACTCGTTATTTTTAAATAATTCCCTAACTCTTGAGGCAGAAATAGGTTCACCATTAATTGTTTTTCTTTCAATAATAGATACTTTTATCTCTGGATAATCCATTTTTGCTTCTTCAAACCAATATTTCATTTCTTGATTATATTTATTTGTAATAGGAGATTTAGGTTCTGTTCCAACAAAGCGATTTGTGATGTTTAAAGATGGAGCGATATAATGTCTAAAGATTTTTAAATCTAATTCTGCATAGTTATTATCTAAAATTTTTTCACTTTTCAAGAAATAAGAAGGAAAAGTAGCTTTAGAAATAATATATCGAGATCCTTCATATAAGGTTACATTATCGAGGTGAGAAATACCTTTTTTTACTAAATTAAATCGGTCTTCATAAGAAAAGAAAGCAGAATCTTCTTTTACAACAAAAACATGTAACCAATCGCAAAGAGATGCAGCGCTTTCTATTAAAAATTGATGTCCTAATGTAAATGGATCAGCATTAAGTACAACAGAGCCAATTTTTTTACCTTTTATTTCTTTACTGATATCTTTTAAATCATTACAGTAATTACTTAGTAAATCCTTACTATTTTCCATTAAAATAACATCAGAAGATGATTCTATTTTGAAACAACCACAATCTTTAAAGATTCTTTCATTTTCAGGTTTAGTATATACAAATAAATCTTTAAACCCTAAATCAAAACAAAGATGTGTTAATTCTGTAAATAGTTTTAAAACAATGCCTTCACCTCTGTAGTAAGGATCAATAGCAACACATTTTATGATGCCACCTTCAGCAATAGCTCCCGTAGCAACTATTTCTCCTTCAACAGAAAAAGTTAAGTATTTGATTATTTCTTCTCCTAATTTTAAATCATTTTTATAAAGAAATTTTTCTATACTATTAATTTTTTTATTATCATTAAGATAAACTTCTTCTATCTCGAAATTTCCATTTTTATTCATCACTTTAGTAATAGTTTTTGGTTTGATTTGTAATGATACAATTTATAATAAAATAGAAAATACCAATTATTATTTTTATAATTAAAAACAAATAATAATAAAATATTTTAAACATATTATTTATTATTATAAAAAAAATAAAACAATAATTATTTATTATTAAATATAATATAATTACAATCAAACTTAGTACCAATGGATGGATATAAAAGAAAAAAATGAGTAATTAATACAATAAAATTCTTATTTTAAATCATTATATATTGTTATGATTTACAAATTATAATAATATTTAATTTAAATGTTTTTTTACATTAAACAATATAGTATATAAATAAAACAATAACAATCTTTATATATATTTTTTTCTTAATGGATTAGAACCTAATGTTGAAATGCTAATGGAAAGTTTCTGATAAGAATTTCGTAAATTTACATTCTCAAAATAATAAAAAATCAATGTACTTAATATACGATACAGAGACAACCGGTCTTCCTAAGGATTGGAACGCTCCAATTTCTGATTCAGATAATTGGCCAAGATGTATACAAATAGCTTGGCAATTGCATGATGAAATGGGACGTTTAATAGAACATGAAGATTATTTGGTTCGTCCAGATGGTTTTGATATTCCATATGACTCGGAACGTATTCATGGTATTTCTACAGATTTAGCAACAGAAAAAGGAATTCCTTTAAAAGATGTTTTAGATAAATTCAATGCAGCTTTAGGAAAAGCAAAATTTATTGTTGGTCAAAACCTTGGTTTTGATATTAATATTATGGGTGCTGAATTTTATCGATTAAATTATGAAAATGATTTAATTGAAAAACCTGTATTAGACACTTGTACAGAAGTCACTGCAGAATTATTAAAACTTCCTGGAGGTCGTGGAGGTAGATATAAGTTACCTACATTAACAGAATTACATAAATATTTATTTGGAGTTCCTTTTGGAGAAGCTCATAATGCAACTGCCGATGTGGAGGCGACCACTCGTTGTTTTTTTGAGTTGATTCGCAAACATGTTTTTACAAAATCAGAATTAGAAGTTGATGATGATTATTTTGTTCGATTCAATGAAGAGAATAAAACAAATATTCAACCAGTAGGATTAAATCATATTAATCTAAAAAAAGCTTCTGAAGAGATTGCTAAACAAAAAGCTAAGGAAGAAGGAGGAGATGAGGTTATTGAGATTTCTGAAGAAATTCTTGAACAATTTCAACAAGCAAAATTTGCTCATCTTCATAATCATACACAGTTTTCAATTTTACAGTCAACTATTTCTGTAAAAGACTTAGTTTCTGCGGCTTCAAAAAATAAAATGCCTGCTGTAGCAATGACTGATCATGGAAATATGATGGGAGCTTTTCATTTTAATGCAGAAGTACAAAATCATAATAAAGCTGCAAAAGTAAAGAATGAAGAGTTAATTGCTGACGGAGCAGAACCAACGGAAGTTATCTTAAAACCTATTATTGGTTCCGAATTCTTTGTTTGTGAAAATCATTTAGACAAAACAAAAAAGGATAATGGTTATCAAATTGTAATTTTTGCAAAGAATAAAAACGGCTATCATAATCTTGCCAAGATGGCTTCTAAAGCTTATACGGAAGGATTTTATTATGTGCCAAGGATAGATAAAGCTGTTATAGAAGAATACAAAGATGATTTAATTGTTCTATCTGGGAATTTACAAGGTGAAGTTCCTAATAAAATTCTGAATTTAGGTGAAAAACAAGCTGAAGATGCTCTTTTATGGTGGAAGGAGCAATTTGGTGATGATTTTTATATTGAGATGATGCGACATGGTCAAGAAGATGAAGATCGTGTTAATCAAACATTATTGGCTTTTGCGAGAAAACATAATGTAAAAATAGTTGCTACAAATAATACCTATTATATCAATCAAAATGATTCTAATGCACATGATATTTTATTATGCGTAAGGGATGCAGAAAAACAGTCTACACCAATTGGTAGAGGTAGAGGTTTTCGTTTTGGTTTACCAAATCAAGAATATTATTTTAAGTCGGAAGCTGAAATGAAACAATTATTTCAAGATATTCCAGAAGCAGTAATTAATATTCAAGAGATAATAGATAAAATTGAAGAGTATACACTTTATAGAGATGTATTACTTCCAAAATTTGATATTCCAGCTGAATTTCTTCATGATGAAGATAATTTAGATGGAGGAAAAAGAGGTGAAAATGCTTATTTAAGACATTTAACCTATAAGGGAGCGGAGAAACGTTATCCAGAAATTACAGACGAAATAAAAGAACGTTTAGATTTCGAATTAATAACAATTGAAAAAACGGGATACCCAGGTTATTTCTTAATTGTACAAGATTTTATTGCAGCAGCAAGAGAAATGGGAGTTTCTGTAGGGCCAGGTCGTGGTTCTGCAGCAGGTTCTGCAGTTGCTTATTGTTTAGGAATTACAAACCTTGATCCTATCCAGTACGATTTACTTTTTGAGCGTTTCTTGAATCCCGATCGTGTATCCATGCCCGATATTGATATTGATTTTGATGATGAAGGACGATCATTGGTTATGGATTATGTAATTGATAAATATGGAGCAAACCAGGTAGCACAGATTATAACATACGGTACAATGGCAGCCAAATCTTCAATAAAAGATACTGCTCGTGTGTTAGATTTACCTTTGTTCGATGCGAATAGAGTTGCAGGATTAATCCCTAATATGAAATTGGCTAAAATATTTAATTTAGATGATAATGCGCTAAAAGGAGCTTTGAAAGCTGAAGAATTAGAAGCTGTCAATGAACTAAAACGTCTTTCGAATGGAAATGATTTAGCTGCAGAAACTATTCAGCAAGCAAAAATATTAGAGGGTTCTGTTCGTAATACTGGTATTCACGCATGTGGAGTTATTATTACGCCAGATGATATTACAAATTTTGTTCCTGTAACAACAGCTAAAGATTCTGATTTATATGTAACACAATTTGATAACTCGGTAGCTGAAAGTGCAGGATTATTAAAAATGGACTTTTTAGGGTTAAAAACATTAACCTTAATAAAAGATACCGTAAAACTTGTAAAGGCTAGAACAGGAATTGAAATTAATCCTGATGAAATTCCTATTGATGATGTAAAAACATATGAACTTTTCCAACGAGGAGAAACAGTAGGGGTTTTCCAGTACGAATCGCCTGGAATGCAGAAATACATGAAAGATCTTCGTCCTACTGTATTTGCAGATTTAATTGCGATGAATGCTTTATATCGTCCAGGGCCAATAGAATATATTCCTTCTTTCGTACGTCGTAAAAATGGAGAAGAACCAATTTCGTACGATTTGGATGCAATGGAAGAATATTTAGCAGAAACGTATGGTATTACCGTATATCAGGAGCAAGTAATGCTACTTTCTCAGAAATTAGCAGGTTTTTCTAAAGGTGATGCCGATGTATTGCGTAAAGCAATGGGGAAAAAGCAGAAAGCAGTTTTGGATAAAATGAAACCTAAGTTTGTAGAACAAGCAGCAGAAAAAGGTCATGATCCCAAAGTTTTAGAAAAAATATGGACAGATTGGGAAGCTTTCGCATCGTATGCCTTCAATAAATCTCACTCAACTTGTTATGCATGGATTGCTTATCAAACAGCTTATTTTAAAGCACATTATCCAGCTGAATACATGGCTGCAGTACTTTCAAATAATATGAATGATATCAAGCAAGTTACATTTTTTATGGAAGAATGTAAACGTATGGGATTAGCTGTTCTTGGGCCAGATATTAACGAATCGATTACAAAGTTTAACGTAAACGAGAATTATGAAATTCGTTTCGGAATGGGAGCTGTAAAAGGAGTAGGGCAAGCAGCTGTAAACTCTATTATCAAAGAAAGAACTGAAAATGGTCCATTCAAGGATATTTATGATTTTGTGAAACGAGTAGAATTAAGAACAGTTAATAAAAAAACAATTGAAAATCTTGTATTAGCTGGTGGTTTCGATTCATTTGAATTTCATCGAGGAAGATATTTTTACATTGACAATACAACAACTAATCTTGAAAAATTAATTAAATATGGAGCGAGTTTTCAAGAACAAAAAAACTCTGCTCAAACTTCTTTATTTGGAAATTTTGGAGGAGGAGATGATTCTATAGAAGATGTGGTTCCTGTATTACCAGATTGTGAAAAATGGAATATGTTACAAAAACTTTCTAAAGAGAAAGAGGTTGTAGGAATTTATATTTCATCTCATCCTTTAGACGATTTTAAACATGAAATGAAAATGTCATCTAATTGTAGTATTTCTGATATTAACGTTAATGAAGATAATTTTATTAATAAAGAAGTGTCTATTTGTGGAATGATGTCTAATATTCAACATAGGATAGCTAAGAATGGGAATGAATTTGGTATTTTTACTTTTAGTGATTATACAGATTCTATGGATATTATGGTTTTCGGATCAGATTATTTGAAATACAGACATTATATGCAAGAGAACATGTTTTTGAATATAAAACTGAATATTTCGAAAAAAGAATTCAAAGATAAGGAAGGAAATGTTACACAAGGAAGAGTATATAAGAACATTACAAATATTCAATTGTTGAATGAAATTGTAGAAAAACATTCAGAAAAAATTACTGTAAAAATTGAAGTAAGTGATTTTTCCGAAGAAATTTTCAATAAATTATCAGATATTATGTTCAAACATCAAGGTGATAAATCATTACGAATTCAACTTATAGATTCTAAAGATTATTTGAATAATCTTGATTTATCAGCCAATAAATTAAAAGTAAATATTTCTCGAGACTTATTACACGAGCTTGATGAATTGCAGGAAATATCATTCAAATTGAATTAATTATACATTTATTCTATTCTATAATTGAGAGATTATATAGTGTTCGATTTTGATGAATTAAAAATTTGTGTAGATTTGTACAATTAAGATTTAGATATAAAAAATTAAGATTATGGCATTAGAAGTAACAGACGCATCATTTGCATCAGATATTATAGAG